>JAKQKY010000068.1 GCA_029560415.1 Bacteroidota bacterium
AAAAACTGCGCCACCAGTTTGCCTTCCGTTACCCTGTGATCGAAAGTAACGGTAAGGATAGAACGCTGCAACTTTTCATCAATGGCCGATACACCAAGAATAGCGCTGTTCATCATATTGATCAATGGCCTGAAAAAGCTAACGCCTTCGCCGGAAAGATCTGTGATGGTAAAAGTAATATCGCTGAGATCGTCTATCAGCAAGGCATCATCGAGGTATTTATTTGACAGCTCCATAATGGCCGCTTCTGTTTCCTGCATTGATTTTACTGATGCATTTTTGATCACCGGCACTTTTAAACCCTTATCAATATCAATGGCAAAACCAATATTGACCTGTTTATAAAAAGCCACACTGTCACCCGTGAAATAGCCATTCAGTTCCTTGTATTTTTCCAGCAGTCTTGATGTTTCATAAACAACTACCGGCAGCAATGAGTTTTTTAAAAACTGCAGCGACTGGTTGATGTGTACAAACAAACCATCTGTTTCCACCAGGGTATTGATGGTACTGGTGAGACCGGTTTGCTGCACACTGCTTAAATAGTCTATCTCTCTTTTTTTGTTGGAAGACAATTTCTCCACGATCACTTTATCAGCATCTGTTGGAAGTATCGAAACCGTTTTAACCGCTTCCTTTTTAGTGGTCGCTTTTTTTGAAATTCCCAGCTTTTCTTCCACATCTGTTTTGCTCACGAAGTCCCGCCCGCTAAATATAGTGGAATCCAATTGATGCTTTTTCATCAAGGCCATTGCAGCGGGGGAAAACATGGTATCACCTTCCCAAATGGCGGCTGCTTCTTCCCTATGTTCTTTATCGGCGACTGTTACAGCCTGGTGTTTTTTTACTTCAGGTAACAGAGGCAGTTCCACTTTGCTGCTGTAAATATGGGCGATCACTTCATTCACTTCATAGTCTTCGCTGGTTTCACATATATAGCTGATAAAACCTTCTGCCTCTGCCAGCACATCATAGGTTGTTTTGGATGATTCAAATACAACAATGATATCCCCTTTCTTCACAGGGCTGCCTGGTGCAAATGGGAGGTCCACCACCGTTAGTGAAGTATCATTTACCGACAGCAGCGGAACTTTTATTTCTTGTACAATTGGCATTATAGCCGGTTTGGATTTTTTTTATTAGCCTGATTATTCTAAAGGCTCATCAAAAATC
>JAKQKY010000088.1 GCA_029560415.1 Bacteroidota bacterium
TTATTGTTTGCCGCCAGATGAGTTCAATTATTTTGATATGCCAGATGGTGAACAGTTGGCATAGATAAACCCGAATTTTTTGTATATCACTGCTTGTATAAGTAGGATGGGTTATTAACTGCAGCCTGTAGAATGAAAACAGGCAATATTGACTTGAAAAAAACCAGGTTCTTTAAATTATGCCTGGTATTGTGAACATTGGCAGAAATGTTTGAAACTAATAATACCTGATCAAGTATATCAGGTTACCTGGTTGTATTTAAACCCCGACAATTCTACCCGGTAAAACTAATGTTACAATACAATCTCTCTTAAGTTAATTGTGAATGAATTATAATTCCCTGTTTAGACTGGTGCAGATCTATGACTCCCGGAAGCCTCGTCTACAACCCAAGTACTTCCCTTAATTTTCCATACCCTCCCCTGCTGACAGCAACCTTTGCCCCATTTTTTAAGATAGCCAGGTGGCCATCTTTTTCATAGGGCTCAATTCTGGTGATATACTGGGTATTGACAAGATATGACCGGTGACAGCGGCAAAATACAGCTGTATCCAATACATTTTCAAAATGAGCCATCGTTTTACTTTTTAAGAAATAACCATCTGCTGTATGCACTTTTACATAGTCATCAGCAGCTTCGAGGTACAGCACTTCATTTACAGGAATGATCTTGATCTTGTTTCCATTTTTAACGACGATACGGTTATTTTGAACAGGGTTTTGGGATACCGCTTCCAGTAAGTTTTGTGTATTGTTTGCGGCTGCAACATTACTTTGTTGATCCAGCCATTTGTTGACGGCTTTGTCAAATCTGTCTTTACTGAAAGGCTTTAATAAATAATCAACGGCATGCGCCTCAAAAGCCTTTATTGCATATTCATCATACGCCGTGGCAAAAATCACTGCCGGTGGTTGTTCCAGTAATTCCAGCATTTCAAAACCGTTTATCTTTGGCATCTGGATATCAAGAAAAATAAGATCGGGCTGGTGCTGTTGTATGGCTTTCACCCCTTCAAAACCGTCATTGCATTCCTGCACTACCTGCAATTGCGGAAAAGTTTGAAGGTATTCCATCACCACCAATCTTGCCAGTGGCTCATCGTCTATCAGTATTATCTTTCTCATAGTTGTAATAAAGAAGCAATAGAGTTTAGGAGTTTAGGAGTTTAGGGGTTTAGAGGCTGCGGGCCACCGAATATTGTTTTCTAAACCTCTCCACTTTCTAAACCCCTACACCATTTGTGGTATTGTTACACTTACAATAAACTGGTTTCCATCCATTTCCGTTTCCACCAAATCGTTTCTGCCATATAAGAGGTACAGTCGCCTTTTAACTGAATTTAACCCAAAGCCTGTGCCTTTTTCTTCGGGCGTGCCATCGCTGTCAAAAGGATTAATTACGGCCAGTACCAGCTGGCCATCCACAACCGCTGCATGTATCCCGATCCTGGTTTCACCAACGGTTCCGTATAGCCCAAATTTAATTGCATTTTCCACCAGGGGCTGCAGCAGCAATACCGGGAGTTTCAGCTCCAGTGTTTCTTCATCCGTTGTAATATCCGTTTGCAGCCTGTTGCCAAATCTTACTTTCTCAATAGAAAGATATAATTCCAGTTGTTCCAGCTCCTCCTTCAACGGTACCCATTGGTTATCATCTTTCTTTAAAGTACTTCGCAAAAAACTGCTTAACTGCTGCACCATTGTTCTTGCTTCCGCTGGCTTGCTGCCAATAAGTGCATTGATGGAGTTTAAACTGTTAAACAAAAAATGGGGCTGAAGCTGCTGTCTCAGCTTAAACAATTCTGCTTCTCTTGCCAGCCTGGCTGTTTCATTTACCCGCTGGGTTTCCTTTTCTTTCTCATCAAATGTGTACCACAAAACACTGATAACAGCCATAAAAGCAGTGATCAGGAATGCAATA
>JAKQKY010000089.1 GCA_029560415.1 Bacteroidota bacterium
TTATTGTTTGCCGCCAGATGAGTTCAATTATTTTGATATGCCAGATGGTGAACAGTTGGCATAGATAAACCCGAATTTTTTGTATATCACTGCTTGTATAAGTAGGATGGGTTATTAACTGCAGCCTGTAGAATGAAAACAAGCAATATTGACTTGAAAAAAACCTGGCTCTTTAAATTATGCCTGGTATTGTGAATATTAGCAGAAATGTTTGAAACTAAAAATACTTGATCAAGTATATCGGGGTACCTAACTTTATTTAAACCTCGATAATTCAACCCGGTAAAACTAATGTTACAATACAATCTCTCTTAAGTTAATTGTTAATGCATTACAATTCCTTGTTTAGACTGGTGTAGATCTATGACTTCCGGAAGCGTAGTCTACAACCCAAGTACTTCCCTTAATTTTCCATACCCTCCCCTGCTGACGGCAACCTTTGCCCCATTTTTTAAGATAGCCAGGTGGCCATCTTTTTCATAGGGCTCAATTCTGGTGATATACTGGGTATTGACAAGATATGACCGGTGACAACGGCAAAATACAGCTGTATCCAATACATTTTCAAAATGAGCCATCGTTTTACTTTTTAAGAAATAACCATCAGCAGTATGCACTTTTACATAGTCATCAGCAGCTTCCAGGTACAGCACTTCATTTACAGGAATGATCTTGATCTTGTTTCCATTTTTAACAACGATACGGTTATTTTGAACAGGGTTTTGGGATACTGCTTCCAGTAAATTTTGTGTATTGTTTGCGGCTGCCACATTACTTTGTTGTTCCAGCCATTTATTAATTGCTTTTTCAAATCTTTCTTTACTGAAAGGTTTTAATAAATAATCAATGGCGTGCGCCTCAAAAGCCTTTATAGCATATTCATCATACGCCGTGGCAAAGATCACTGCCGGTGGCTGTTCCAGTAATTCCAGCATTTCAAAGCCGTTAATCTTTGGCATCTGGATATCAAGAAAAACAAGATCGGGCTGGTGCTGTTGTATGGCTTTTACACCTTCAAAACCGTCATTGCATTCCTGCACTACCTGCAGTTGCGGAAAACTTTGAAGGTATTCCAGGACCACCATTCTTGCCAGTGGCTCATCGTCTATCAGTATTATCTTTCTCATAGTTGTAATAAAGAAGCAATAGAGTTTAGGAGTTTAGGGGTTTAGAGGTTTAGAGGCTGCGGGCCACCGAATACTGTTTTCTAAACCTCTCCACTTTCTAAACCCCTACACCATTTGTGGTATAGTTACACTTACAATAAACTGGTTTCCATCCATTTCCGTTTCCACCAAATCGTTTCTGCCATACAACAGGTACAGTCGCCTTTTAACTGAATTTAACCCAAAGCCTGTGCCTTTTTCTTCGGGTATGCCATCACTGTCAAAAGGGTTGATCACAGCCAGTACCAGTTGTCCATCCACAACAGCAGCATGTATCCCGATCCTGGTTTCACCAACGGTTCCGTATAGCCCAAATTTAATGGCATTTTCCACCAAGGGCTGCAGCAGCAATACCGGGAGTTTCAGCTCCAGGGCTTCTTCATCGTTTGTAATATCTGTTTGAAGCCTGTTGCCAAATCGCACCTTCTCAATAGAAAGATATAATTCGAGTTGTTCGAGTTCCTCCTTCAAGGGCACCCATTGGTTATCATCTTTCTTTAAAGTACTTCGTAAAAAACTGCTTAACTGCTGCACCATTGTTCTTGCTTCGGCTGGCTTGCTCCCAATAAGTGCATTGATAGAATTTAAACTGTTGAACAAAAAATGGGGTTGAAGTTGCTGTCTCAGCTTAAACAATTCTGCTTCTCTTGCCAGCCTGGCTGTTTCATTTACCCGCTGGGTTTCCTTTTCTTTCTCATCAAATGTGTACCACAAAACACTGATAACAGCCATAAAAGCAGTGATCAGGAATGCAATA
>JAKQKY010000344.1 GCA_029560415.1 Bacteroidota bacterium
TGACCCATAAACCACGCGTAAAAATATGGCTGTCGATGCTTTCGTTGTCGGCCTGCATGACCGCATCTGCACAAACAGCATTCGACACAACAGCCAGGATAAATGCCTTAATCAGCAAACTTACACTGGATGAGAAAGTGAACATGATCCATGCTTCATCTTCATTCACTTCAGGCGGCGTACCACGGTTGGGTATACCCGAAATGGTTACTTCCGATGGACCACACGGTGTAAGGCCCGAACATGGCCGCGACTGGAACCTGGATAATAACATCCCCGACTCATCTACTTACCTGCCAACAGGCGTATGCCTCGCAGCCACCTGGAACACTCAACTGGGCTATGCCTTTGGTTCTGTGTTGGGAAGCGAAGCGGCTTACCGGGGTAAGAATGTAATTCTCGGACCCGGCATTAACATCATCCGTACTGCGCTTAACGGAAGGAATTTTGAATACCAGAGCGAAGATCCATACCTCGTATCCCGCATGGCAGTTGGCTATATTAAAGGTGTTCAGGACCAGGGTGTTTCTGCCTGTGTAAAACATTTTGTTGCAAACAACCAGGAGATCAAGCGACATACCATCGATGTACAGATGAGCGAAAGAGCGCTGAGGGAAATTTACTTCCCCGGCTTTAAAGCCGCTGTACAGGAAGCAGGTGTGAATACACTGATGGGTTCGTACAATAAATTCAGGGGTCAATGGGCTTCTCAAAACAACTACCTGCTCAACCAGGTATTGAAAAAAGAATGGGGTTTCAAAGGACTGATCATGAGTGATTGGGATGCGGTAAACAGCACCATGCAGGCACTTTGGAACGGTATGGACCTGGAGATGGGCACCGACCTGCACATGCTTCCCAATCCAAACTATCATAAATTCTTTCTCGGCGATACTGTAATATCACTCGTTAAAAGTGGCAGGTATCCAGAATACCTGCTCAATGATAAAGTGAGGAGAATATTATACATCATGTTTAAGACCGGCATGATCGATGGCGTACAGAAGAAAGGTGAATTCAATACCAAAGCACATCAGCAAACTGCAGCAAACATTGCCGAAGAAGGCATCGTATTGCTGAAGAATGAAAATAATTTTTTACCCTTATCAAAAAATGTAAAAAAGATTGCTGTAATTGGTTACAATGCCGAAAGAAAACAATCAATGGGTGGTGGGAGCTCCCAGATCAGGGCATTCTATGAGATCACACCTCTTGCAGGAATTAAAAACCTCGTTGGTAAAAAAACAACGGTAACGTATACCCAGGGTTATGAAATCAAAAGAGGTGCCATTGCCAACAAAGCCATGATCGAAGAAGCTGTAGCTGCTGCAAAGAATGCTGATGTGGTGGTAGTGGTTGGTGGATGGACACACGGATTCCGTTATGATGTTTGGGCCGACAATGCCTATGATGCAGAAGATTTTGATAAACCGGATATGAACATGCCTTTCGGCCAGGATGAACTCATCAAAGCGGTTCAACAGGCCAATCCCAAAACTGTTGTGGTATTGATGGGTGGTGGAGCCATCGATATGACGCAATGGATCGGTCAGGCTCCAGCGATTATGCAAGCCTGGTATCCAGGTATGGAAGGTGGTAATGCTATTGCAAAAATACTTTTCGGTGATATCAATCCATCAGGCAAACTCCCAATGAGTTTTCCTAAAAAACTACAAGACGAACCCGCACAGGTATTGGGTGAATATCCCGGTGCCGATTCCATCAATGTACATTACTTCGATGATATCTATGTTGGATACCGCTATTATGATACTTATAAAGTAGATCCGCAGTTTGCATTCGGACATGGATTGTCTTATACCAGGTTTGAATACAGCGACCTTAAACTAACGGCAAATGGTAAACGCGGAACAGTGACATTCAAAGTGAAGAATATCGGCAAAACAGCAGGTGCCGATGTGGCACAGGTTTATGTAAAGCAGGCCAAATCTGCCATTCCCAGGCCGGAAAAAGAGCTTAAAGGATTTAAGAAAGTATTCCTGCAGGCAGGCGAGCAGCAAACCATCAGCATTGAATTGAATGAAGAATCATTTCAATATTTCAATGATGTGATCAATGAATGGGTGATGGAGCCGGGCGTATTCAATATCATGGTGGGCAATTCTTCCCGTGCAATACAATTAAATGGTACAATAAACTTATAATCTTACATGACCCGGAAGCTAACATATCGATTATTAGGTTCTATACTGATGCTTAGCCTCATTGGCCATGCCTGCAGTAAAAGCAGTGGAGGGCAGGCCAATCCTACCCCGGTTATAAACAACCCCGTTAATCCTAACCTTACCAGTGATGTAAGTTCGTGGTTAACCAGCGGGAATAAAAGTTCATTATTACGTAAAGAAACCGCG
>JAKQKY010000092.1 GCA_029560415.1 Bacteroidota bacterium
GGTGGACGCAGCAGTGGCGGCGGACGCAGCAGCGGCGGTGGCGGCGGATATAACAGGGATTATTAATAACTGAATTATATGCCTAACAAAAAATCCTTCACTGAAAAGTGGGGGATTTTTTTTGCCCCATATTAAAACAAGGCAACTAACCCTAACTGTTAGCACACGCCCCTACTACATTTTAAGTATTGATGCAGTGATCGAATGCAGGTAATTTGTGGCTTCAAACAAACAAACTATATGAAAGCAACAAAAACATTCCCGCTATTCCAGGCCATTACAGTTTTGCTAATCTGTATTTCCCTTAATGCCTGTAAAAAAGATGCTGAAACTCCAAACAACAACAATAACAATAACGGAGGTTTTTTCAAAGGCAACATCGCCTCTAATCCCTGGGAACATGGCTGCATTTTAAGGGATAATGGAACAGCCCGCTACTATGTAAGTTTTTCGGGTGGAGCCATGACTGATACCGCAAACGTTAACGTATCGAAATATGAAGGAACCTATACTATTGTTTCGGGTGTAGACAGCATTTATATCAATTGCAACCAGGGCGACAATGACTTTAAATTAAAAGGCACGATCAACAGCGCCCGCACCTCCATCAACGGCACCTGGGCTTATACAACATTTGGTATCACCAATACCCTCCCGTTCTCTATGGCTAAATAAAACTGTGGTTTTTCTATAGAATATGAAAAGGGCTGCTTTGATGCAGCCCTTTTTATGAGACCTGGTTAATAAAGTATGAACAATTAAAAACTATTCTGAGTTAATCCTCCCTGAATAAACTGACGCCAATAGTTAAACGAAGTTTTGTAATCGACAGGAATATGTATAAATTAGTGTATATGTCGATTAGGTATAGACGCTTTTTACTGGGATTATTATGGTTGCCTGTCTATGTAACTGCGCAATCTACTATGTTCAATCCCATTGATTCTGCCAGGAAAGAGATCAGCCGCTTACAACATAACGACACCGCTTATATCCAAACCTGTTTCTTCATCGCAGAATCGTTCATGGAAATGAATATGTACGACAGTGGCCAGGTATGGCTCAACCAGATCTCGGCCAGGCTACCCCTTCGCAAACCGTCGTTCTTTAATTTTTATCTTTCAGTAGACCAGTCAGAAACCTATTATTACAACGGACTAATGATGATGCACCTTCAGGAAAGCCAACGCATGCTGCGCATTGCAACCGCTTTAAAGGACAGCATTTTACTCGCTACTGCAAATAATTTTCTTGGGTTGGCTTATATGAATGTTGACAGCATCCGGCAAAGCATTCCATACTTTATCGACGGCATTCGTTATGCCCGCCAACCACCCATTCCTCCACAATACCTCTCTGCCTCTAAACCACATCACATTTATGGAAACCTGGCTGAAGCATATTATAAACTCGGGATGTACGATAGTGCCAGGTATAATGCCTTGACTGCAAAAAAATATGCTTCAGAAATTCCATGGCCCCGGGGCATTGCCGTGGCCAATAATATGCTCGGGCTCATTTATGCCAAAAACAAACAAATTGATTCAGCCATGCCATTTCAACGGGAAGCCATCGACATCGGGCTTGCCAGCAACCAGGAGGATGTATCGCTGGTAGCTTATGGTGCATTGGCAACATGCTACCTCAGCAAGAGTTTGCCCGACTCGGCCAGGGCATTGCTGCAGCAAGGCTTTATTTTATTAAAACAAAAGCCTTTCATCAATCACTTTTTTGAAAAACAATTTTTAACGGATGCTATCAGCCTGTATAAAAAACTTGGCGACCATGATGCATTGATCGCAGCCATGGAAATGAAGATGGCCAATGACAATCGACTATTCAAACACAGCGATACACAGATCAGTACCCTCGTAAAAGGAAGTGTAGCCAATGAAACACGTGCAGCTAAACTCGAAACAGAAGAGGCAAAAAACAAACAAGCCCTTTCAAATACACGCTTCATTATTGCGTTATTGGCTTTGGGCAGTATGATTGTGTTGCTCATACTAAACAGGCGATACAATAAAAGGCAGCTGAAAGAAATGGCGATCAGGAATAAGATCAGTCGCGACCTGCACGATGATATTGGCGCTACGCTCAGCAGCATCCAGATCTATGGCCAACTCGCAGACCAGGTGCTGGAGCAAAAGCCTGAACGCTCCCGTGAAATGATTGGCAAGATGACAAACCAAACGAAGGATCTCATGCTTCGCATGGGCGACGTGATATGGAGCATGAAACCAGTAACCAACGATCAGAACAACATCGAAACCAGGATCCGGAATTTTGGCAATGAATTACTCGCACCAAAGGAGATCACCTGCACATATGTTATCGATATACAAATTGATAAGATATTGGCCGACCCGTTGGCAAGAAAGAACATCCTGCTCATCATTAAGGAAGCAATGAATAATATCGCCAAGTACAGTAGCGCTACGGAGGCCTCGGTAACTATTCGTGAGAGAGACAAAAAGTTGTTACTAACGGTAAAGGATAATGGCAAAGGATTTGAAGAGGATCAACATACCGCTGGAAATGGAATACAGAATATACAGCAACGATGCACCGATTTAAAAGGCAGTTTCCATTTGCAAACTGCAACAGGGCAGGGTGTGCAGATTAGTTGCGAGTTCCCACTACCTATAATTAGCCATAACGAACAGGTATAAAAAATATATTTTTACAACATGATCAACATCCTTGTATACGACGATAACCCGCAGCGGCGAGAAAGCCTGGAAGCCCTGATAGAGCTTACGCAGGAATTTAATTTCGTCGGCAGTTTCGAAAACTGCAGCAGCATACGCGAAGATGTGGAAGCCTGCAAGCCGGATATCATATTGATGGACATTGAAATGCCCCTGGCAAATGGCCTGGAAGGGCTGCGTTTGATCAAACAATTTTACCCGCAGGTTAAAGTGATCATGCAGACGGCTTTTGATGACGATGAAAAAGTATTCGCTGCCATACAGGCCGGTGCCGAAGGATATATGTTAAAACATGCTTCGGTGATGCAGATCATCCAAAGTATACAGGAAGTGATGAATGGAGGCGCCAGTATGAGCCCTGCCATTGCGTTGAAAGTGATGCGGCATTTCAGCAGCCAACCACAAAAAGAAGATTACAGTTTAACCGCCAAGGAAACAGAAACCCTTAAACATCTTTCCCAGGGCCTTAGCTATAAAATGATCGCCGACCAGATGGGCATTAGTTATTTCACCGTGAACAATCATGTAAAAAAGATCTACGAAAAATTACATGTGCATTCCCTGGGAGAAGCGGTTGCGTTGGCGCATAAGCAAAGATTGGTGTAGCTTTTGGGAAAGTCAAAAGTAGAAAGTCAAAACCAAAAAGTGCGAAAACACTTTTATTTAAAGCAGTTCAATGTATTTGACGGTTAAATTTATATTCAAAAATGACCACTTTATTACTTTCAATTTTTACTTCTCAAATTTGCCTTTCACCTAATGTCAAAAGTGAAAGGGCAAAGAAAAGGTTGTAAGTGAAAGGTCAAAACCAGAAAGCATGAAATTGTCTTTAGGCCGAAGCGGTTCAAGTAATTTGATTAGAATACTTGAGGAAGTCAAAAGTGAAAAGGCAAAACCAAAAAACTTGGGAATACTTTTAAGCCGAAGCTGTTCAAGGTGTTTGATGTGAATACTTGGAGAAGTCAAATGTGAAAGGGCTATGAAAAAGTTGTAAGTGAAAGGTCAAAACCAAAAAGCTTGAAAATGCTTTTTATTTGAAGCCCTCTTCTTCAACTTTTAGCATTGGACTTTTAATCTTTGCCTGCTCTTCAACTTTTAGCTTTTGACTTTCCACTTTTGCCTTTATATGTATCCCATATTAATCCCAAATGCCACCAACTCCCCCGACGATTTTGTATTCGTCTTACGCAACAGGTTCTGCCTATGATTATCGATTGTTTTTACGGCAATTTTTAATTCGGAAGCGATCTGCTTGCTACTATATCCCACAGCCAGGTAGCGTAACACTTCTATCTCCCGCTGGCTGATCTTTGGTAATACCTTATCTGTATCAGGCAGGGCTACTCCATCTGAGCAAAAGAACAATTGGCAGCTGTCATCATAGGTATCCAGGATACTCATCATTGCCACGCCATCATTCTTTATGTGTGAGATATCGGTAACTAACGTTAAGCCATAAATGATCAGCCCTGCATCATTCAAGATTTGATCAACATATTGCACCATTACCCATTTGTATTCCTCCTCGGGATTGAGCATCCTTATATACATGGTGGGTCGCACATGTTGCCGGCGCTCGGCCGAAAGTCCCATGAAAAAGGATATCCAATGATTGGTGAATGCGAACATCCGGGCCATATCTTCCGGGTGTCCACGGCGAAATAACAGATCCGGCGGATGCTGTAAGAATTCATTTTCCGGGATGGCTACGATCTTTTCGATCATTCCGCCAAGGTAAATACTTCTGCCATTGACGGCATCAGCTATAAACCAGAAATAATTTCCTACCGCAAGCTTTTTGATCTGTTGTATGACCGGGGCGAAATACTCCTGTGGCTGCACATTTCCCTTATGGGCACCTGCACTGAAATTTTCTTTAAAATCTTCCCGCTTCACCGGGGTTAACATGGGCTTTTTATCTGGCATATGATAGGTATTTATCCCTATTGGGTAAACCAAGGGCGAATGATAGATTTGATTTTAAAATCCTGCTCGTGAACAGGCTTATGTTTTGCATAAAGAAAGTAAATAAAGTAATCAGCGTCTATCCCTAATATTAGCTATTGTGCTGGTATACTGCAAATGATACATTTACAAAACATGCAGATTTCAGCAATTGAAATAATTACGCCAACAATCCAAAGGTAAATACACTTTCACCTGCTGTATATGAAGCCTGCAATTACTTTTCGGGCATTAGCACAAAAGAAAATACCGGAATTCAGGTATAAAAAAGGCGGTCGGAAAGCGACATATTTGTGAGGATTCAATTAAAAAACCAACTGGCCATCATCGGCCTCACCTATACATCCAAACCTACGTAAAGAGCTTCCCTTCCCATCGAAAATAAAACTTACAACTTCTGCATTTACCAATACTAACAAATTAAACAAGTATGAAAAAGTTATTCGTCTTTATCCCACTGCTCATTTTATTTGCTACAGAATTACGAGCCCAGGGCGGCGGTGGAAATGATGCCAGTTTTAATCTGTATGATGATGGAGTAAATGTAAATGGTGGTGCCGATAGTTATATACAGGCGCTGGATGTGCAGCCTGATGGCAAAATACTGATCGCAGGAAGTTTTACAAAATATAACAATATTACCAAAAATGTGATCATGCGATTAAACGCCGATGGAACGGTGGATGGCACATTTAACCAGGGAGGAATTCAGGAAAATGCTCAACGTATTTCAAAAATTATTTGTCAGCCCGATGGGAAAATATTGTTATGTGGCCCTGAATTTAGACGTTTCCAGGGAACAATTGTAAACCGATTTACCAGGCTATTGGCAGATGGTAGTTTAGATACCGATTTCAATACAACCATCGTCAATAATCTGGATTCATATGACCCCCCTTTTTCACCTGATTTATTGGGAGAAAATATGGTACTTCAGCCCGATGGGAAAATTATACTTGTAGGTAGATTTAACAAACATGGCACGAATACCTCAAAAAACATCATGCGGATAAATAATGATGGTAGTTTTGATCCTACTTTTAGTGTAGGTACCGGCGCTGGTGAGGGGTATGTCACTCATGTAAACTTATTACCCGATGGAAGAGTATTTATTTACAGCCCATTTATAACTGAATATAATGGCACCCCAATTCCAGGATGTGCGATATTGAATAGCGATGGAACTTTAAATGCAGCTTTTACTTCAACCCTTTTACCTAACATTGGTGAAAATGATGCCAGAAGCTTAATAGGATTGCCGAATGGCAAAATGTATTTAATAGGGGGAGATAACCTCTATACACAAAACGCTCTTACCTACAGGGGAATTGTTCGTTTAAATGCAGATTTGACCCTGGATCCTTCTTTCAGTTTCACCGATACAATTGCTTTTGGCAGTCAAAGTTTTATTGGCTCCGCTATCCCACTTCCGGGCGGTAAGATAATTATTGGAGGCAGAATACCACTAACAAAAATAGTAAGGCTTAATGAAGATGGCACTGTTGATCAAAGCTTTAATACCGGTACAGGTTTTAGTATTACACTACCTTCAGAACCAATACAGTTGATTGATGGAATTAAACTATTGGCAAATAATAAACTTTTGGTTCATGGTCTTTATTATTTATACAACGGATCTGTGAGGCATTGTCTTATGAGAGTAAACAATTCAGAAGATGAACCCTGCGATGCTACTGAAATAATACCCTCCAATCCAGGTCAATCATCCTGTTCCAATGCCATTAATGGTGATGTTGGTCTGGCTACGTTCAATTCCGCCATCAACGTTTGCAATGTAGCCACCAATGATATATGGTATTCATTTACCGCAACCGGAACTTCTCATATCGTTAAAGCCACCGGCAATGGTGATTTTCAGCCTGCCATAACGGTATACAGCGGCAGCAGTTGTAATGCATTGAATGCAGGCAATCTGGGCTGCAGGGGAAACAACACGACAGTATCATTAGCCTTATCTGGACTAACACCTGGACTCACTTATTTTATCAGGGTTTGTAGTTCATCATACATAACGTCAACGAATACCAGCTTCAGCATTTGTGTATTAACACCGGCCAATGATGAACCCTGTGATGCCATCACTCTTACCGCCGGCCCATCGGGCACACTCACCTGTACGAACCCGGTTCCCGGCGATGTATCGCTGGCTACCAACAGTGGACTGGTCACGAATGTCACCACCATCATCAATCCTTCAACGGGCAACGCAACCAGCCAGACTCATTATAACAATGATCTATGGTACAAATTTGTAGCCACTCAATCAACCTATCTAGTCAGACTCGACCAGGACGGCGATTTCCGAAGCACGGTAAACTTGTTTAGCAGCAATGATTGTAACAACCCGGGTACACGTATTCAAAATGACAACAGTTATTCCCAGTTTCTTATTACCCGCTACTCAGAACTCGTCATCGGCAACACATACTACCTGCAGGTAAGCGCAAGAGATACGATTATTTCAAGCACTACTTTTTCTATCTGCCTGCTTACCCCTCCGCCACATGATGAAATCTGCGGAGCGATCGATCTGCCCAATTTGTTACCGCTATCCATCAATTGCAGTAATGAGCAATCAGGCAATTTCAAATTTGCTACATATAGTGGCAACGGTTGTACCGGGGAAGATTTCTGGTATTCATTTACCGCAACGCATACCACTCACGTGATCAAAACCAGTAACGTGGCCGACATCGCGGTGTACACCGCATCCAGCTGCAATGGACCACTTACGCAAGTAACATGCAGGGCTGCAGGCTTTACCGTAGCCGATCAAAAAGCAGTACCCCTTAAAAACCTGGTGATCGGCACTACCTATTATATTGCCATCAGCAGATTCACCTTCGGCAGCAATGGCGGCACAAATGATTTCTATACCATTTGCCAGACTGCAGTAGAAAATGATGAGCCATGCGGCGCCATATCACTAAGCAATTGTACTCCTATACAGGTAGATGCAGCCTTCGGTACCAATACGCTAAACAGTACCTGTGAATCGATTACTTCGCACGAAGTAATACAGGGAAATACCATTACGTATGAATATGATGATGTACAGTTGAAAGATCTTTGGTATAAATTCACGGCAACGACTACCCGAGCCGACCTCGTTGTGAGCGGGCCCAATTTAACTGGCTTATTTGCTTTACGACTCACTTTACGTTTTGGAACCGTAGCCGATTGCAATAACCCGGCTACGATCAATATCCTGGATGATTGCATTCAATTGTATAATACTACCTTGTTTACAGTTCCATTGAATGGACTTACGATCGGGCAGCAATATTATATTGCCGTGAGCAATGGCGACAAAGATCTCAGGGAAGTACTCTATACTGATTTTACGATGGAGCTACGTACCGGTTCTTCTGCAATCAGCATTAGTGCTAACCCTGCAGGATCTCTTTGCTCGGGAACACCGGTAACCTTTACAGCAACACCCACCAACGGCGGCAGCAATCCTACCTATGAATGGAAACTCAATAACCAGGTAGTAGGAACTGGTGATACTTATTCAAGCAGTTCCCTAAGTGATAATGATATTGTTGCCTGTAAGCTAACCAGTTCAAATTGCGTGGCACCAGCCAGTGTTAGCCAATCCGTAACCATGGATATTTACCCCATACCAACATGGTATGCCGATGCAGATGGGGATGGCTTTGGAAATGCTTCAGTAACCAGCATCACAAACTGCGTACAACCGGTAGGGTATGTTAGCAGCAATAACGATTGCGACGATGCAGACGACTCAGTATTTCCAGGATCTATTTCAAAAAACATCTATCGCAGTAAGCAGAGCGGAAACTGGAGCTCTTACCTCACCTGGGAATATTTCGATGGTTGTTATTGGAAACAAACACCCGGGTTCATTCCGTCGGCAACTGATAGTTCCATTACCATCACTCATGAAGTAACCGTGATCAGTAATTCAAGCATCAATGCAAATGAAATTTCTATACAAAATGGCAGGTTAAATATATATGGCGTGCTGAACCTGGTGGATGCACCCGGGGAAGACCTGTTGGTTGGAACTGGTAGCCTCTTGTACATGGATCAAAATGGTTTGCTATCAGGCACGGGTACCGCATTGGTGACCAGTGATATCATTGTATATTCTGCTGCCAGGATTGCCGTACAACTAACCAACCAGGGGGTTTTCAATTTCAGCCAGTCATATGGAGGTTGTTGTATAGGCGGACAACTTTTCATTACAGATGGAACAAATTCAGGAACCATTCTGAATGATGGCATCATGATCATTACAGCAAGTGGTGGTGGTGTAAATAATATGCTTATTTCCGGAGGAACATTTCATAACCGCAATGGCGGACAAGTACAGTCTGCATTTGACAAAGTAACATTTGAAGTAAACCAATTCATCAATGATGGCCAGATCATAGCAGGCACTACCAACAACCTCGAAGGTTCATGCAATATTTCGTCAACGTTGAGTGCTACACACAATGGGCGCTTTTCTTCTAATAACCTGAATAAAATATTCAACATTACAACAGGGGGAACATTTAATTATGCCCCATCATCTGTCATAGAAGGCAATGTGCATTTTACAGGTGGAATTCATAATATAAACAGCCAGTACAATGCCGTGCGAACGCACATCAGCACACAGGTGAACTTCCTTCAACCCGAAGTGAATTTCAACGCTGAAGTGGTACAGGATGGAGGGGAATTTAGCGGACCTGCAATAAAAAAGATAAACAGTTCATATGCATGGTGGGCTGGAACCCTGAGTGGGGCTGCATTACAAATTGCCGTGAACGCTTTCGGTCATTTCGGAGTTGGCCAAACTTCTTTAGGCACATTGGCAGGCACGATAGTTAACAATGGCACTATCAACCTCGTAACAGGTTACGGCGGATGCTGCGTTGGGCCAATCTTCAACATGACCAACGGCACGATCGAAAACAACGGCCAGTTCATATTTTCTCCAACAGGAGGCGGTGGAATCTACAATGAAACACTTAGTGGAGGAACATTCAATAACAATGTAAACGGCACATTGATCAATAATCAAACTACCGGGGGCGGATATGGGGATAATGAGATCTACCTGCGAAATAACGTTTTTACGAATACAGGAACCATCTTAAGCAATGCCAAATCCCTGAATATTTTTCCAACAACCAATCCAATCTTAAACGGAACCATTACAACTGCTGCCGGCTGTATGACAAAGCTGGGCACCTCAACTACAACAACAACCTTATCTCCTTCATCCATCATCAATGGAGCGGGTACCATCTATTTTACAGAAGGCAATCACCAGGTAAACAGCAATAATTATAATCCCGGCGCTACCCTAAGTGGCATGGCATTCAGCGCCGCATTTGTCGATTTCAACCAGGCACATGTTGACCTGAATTATGTGAATATTATCAGTGGCAGATTCGGCGGTCCGGCTACCAAATTAGTAAAAGACGACCTGTTTGTAGGAAATGCTGTAGAAATAACGGGTGGCGCTATTTCGAATACAGATACAGGTTATATTGGATTCTCAAGTACTACATTTTTAAAAACATCGCTTACCAATAATGGCAGTATGGGTATATATCCTTACTACCAGGGATGCTGTGGTGCCGGCTCATTCAACATGACCAATGGCGGTACTTTGATTAACAATAAAAATATCCATATGGATGCAGCCGGTGGTATCTATCATGTCGGAATTTATGATGGCAATTTTATCAATAATGCTACCGGTGTCATTAGTACCAGTTATCAGAGTTATATAAAACCGGCTACCTTTTCCAATAGTGGTACGATCAATGTATTAAATTCAACATTGGAACTGAATGCTTTTACAATAGGTGGCATTCTCAACATTAACCCTGGAACAGAATTAAGAGCTACTGGCACATTAATTTTCAATGGCAGCCTGATCAACAACAACGGCAATATCACCGCCCCATTCGATTTCATGAATGCATCTGCCAAAACCCTGAAAGGAAATGGTACATTCAGCAGCAATATTATAATAAACAATGCCGCTACGGTTACTCCAGGCTCAAGCCCTGGCATACTAACGGTTGCGGGTAACTACACACAGGGTGCGGCAGCTTTGAATATAGAAATTGGAGGCAACACACCAGGCCCGGGCCACGACAGGCTGGCTGTTACAGGAACAGCTACGCTCAGTGGCACATTAAATGCCACTGAGATCAATGGATACGATCCGCAAACATTAACTACCATCGACATCCTTACCGCTGCAGGAGTCACCGGTACATTCGGGACTGTGAACCTGCCACCATCCTGGACCGTCAAATACTTCAGCAATAAAGTAAGCCTGGTTAAATTCTTCATGGAAACGTATTATGCAGATGCGGATGGTGATGGTTTTGGCAACCCTGCTGTTACACAACTGGCGCTTACCCAGCCTGCAGGCTATGTGTTGAATAATGCTGATTGTAATGATAACAATGCTTCTGTGTATCCGGGAGCAACGGAAATCTGTGATGGATTAGACAATGACTGTGATGGATATACAGACGCTATATCAAATATGGGCGTTGTATGTGGTACAGCCGATGAAGGATTTTCATTTACTTTAACTGCACCTGCAGGCAAAGTATTTACTGCGGTTAATTTTGCCAGCTATGGAAATCCAAATGGTAGTTGTAATAATTTCAGTATCGGTAGCTGCCATGCATCTAATAGCCTGGCCATTGTTCAGGGAATTGTACTTGGACAAAATAGTGTGTCGATCCCAGCGACCAATGGATTATTTGGTGATCCTTGTGG
Organism: Bacteroidota bacterium; assembly: GCA_029560415.1. Lineage (GTDB taxonomy): Bacteria > Bacteroidota > Bacteroidia > Chitinophagales > Chitinophagaceae > Ferruginibacter. The sequence continues at coordinate 11,460 of JAKQKY010000092.1, forward strand.
CGGAACTATAAAAAGATTATATGTACAGGCTACTTATGGCGAAGTGATATCATTGACGCAAACTTATTATAACGACGCAGATGGCGATGGTTTCGGAAACCCGGCCATTTCCCAGTTATCCTGCAGCCCACCAACCGGGTATGTTTCAAATAATACAGATTGCGATGACACAAACAATACTGTGTATCCCGGAGCGGTCGAAATTTGTGATGGCCTGGATAATAATTGTGATGGAATGGCAGATACAACAAAAATAAACGGGCTCGTTTTATATCTTCCGTTAAATGGTAATGCAACAGACTTTAGTGGAAATGGATTGCACGGAACCATCAATGGATCAGTAACGCCTACTGCCGACAGGTTTGGCAATGCAAATGCTGCCATGTTCTTCCCTGGAAATATTGCCAGTCATATCAGGATCAACGACAATGCATTGCTGAGGCCATCAAGCATCAGCTTGTCAGCCTGGGTAAACATGAGTTCACAACCCGGCCACGGTAGTTTCATAACCAAGTCAATTAACTGTTACAACGACTCCTGGCATTTTGGTAGCCAGGGCGGAAACTATTCAACATGGGTTTCCAATTCAACAGTATGTGGTGATTTTGTACAAATGGTTTCGCCCAATTCAACCGGCGTATGGCGCCATGTCGTTTTTACACTTGATGAGGCAACAGATAGCAGGAAAATGTATGTTGATGGAAACCTGGTTGCAACAGGCAGTTACACTTCAACAATTCCTTATGATGGAAATCCTGTGTTGATTGGCACCGCTATTGAAAGTGGCAGTTTAGATTTCCCGTTGCATGGTATGCTGGATGAAGTAATGATATTTAACAGGGCCATCTCGGCAGCGGAAGTAAGTGCGTTCTTTAACAATAGCAGCCCAATAACAGGATTGAATACAAGCTTCTACGCAGATGCCGATGGCGATGGATTTGGAAACCCTTCGGTAACGACTACGGTTACCTGCGGATCTTCTGCACCAACAGGATATGTATCGGACAACACGGATTGTGATGACAGCAATGCAGACCTGTATCCTGGTATCATACCAGGAACGGTAACCGGAACCACCGCTTTATGCATCGGAACTACAATAACTTACACATCCAATGGCAATACCGGTGGCACCTGGACATCCGCCAATGATGATGTGGCCTCAGTAAATCCCACTACCGGACTCGTAACAGCCAACAGTACAGGAACGACCAGTATCAGCTATACTGTGATTACTTGCAGTGGTCCGCAAAGCGCTTCACAAATAATAACGGTGAATGAGGCTCCGATTGCAAACCCTGTATCGAATCAATCGGTAAATAATGGTTCATCAACTACCGCTATCAATTTCTCGGGTACTGGTACCAGTTATACCTGGGTTAATAACAATACATCTATTAGCCTTGCTGCCAGTGGTACAGGTAATATACCTTCATTTACTGCCATCAATACGGGAGTAGCACCAGCCATAGCCAACATTACCGTTACACCTGTAAACACGGTAAACAGTTTGTCGTGCACTGGAAGCCCGGTGAATTTCACCATAACCGTTTTGCCGGCAGCCTTTACAATGAACACAGTCCCCGACCAGGTTCTATGTGCACAAACACTCAGCAGCCCGGTTGTTTTCAGCAGCAGCACTGCAGGTGTTACGTATAACTGGACCAACAGTGATCCTTCTATTTCCTTAGATGCCAGCGGCACCGGAGATATCCCGTCATTCCTGGCACAGAATCCGGGCCTTACAGATATCACCGCTACGATAACCGTTACCCCATCCATTCCGGATGGTAATGGTGGCAATATCAACGGGACACCGGTTAGTTTTACCATCAGGGTTAATCACACTCCGAAAGTAAATGCAATGAACAATGTAACCTTCTGCAGGGAAAACACAACAGACCCGATCATCTTTACAGGAGCTGCCACTTCATTTACCTGGACCAATGACAACATAAATATTGGACTTGAAGCCAATGGTACAGGTGATATACCCGCATTTACCGCTACGAATGCATTCCTTTCAACGCCTATGGTTGCTAACATTCAAGTAAAACCATATACCAACGATGGCATCACCTGCCAGGGCAACAGCGAGATTTTTACTATAACGGTTAATCCAAAACCGATCATGAATAATGTTGCCAACAGAATCGTTTGTGACGGTAATACCGTTACCGTTAGTTTTTCTGGAGTTGAGGTAACACAATACGCATGGCTGGATAATGGGAATATATTGGGTTTACCTCAATCGGGCACTGGCAATATAGCATCACAGGTATTCAATGTTTCTTCTACGCCATATACATCCACCATTACGGTTACACCCAGGTATATCAATAACATTACTTGCCCGGGCGATCCAAAGAATTTCACCATAACGGTGAACCCTACCCCAGGTTTAGACCCGGTTCCCGATCAAAGGCTATGTTTGGGACAAATAACCGCCGACATTAATTTCAGCAGCGATGTATCCGGCGCTACTTTCGACTGGACCAACAGCGTCCCGGCCATTGGTCTTCCTGCCAACGGATCAGGCAACATTCCTTCCTTCACTACTTCGGGTAGCGGTAACAGTAATGTTAGTGTGAGAACGTCAGCCAATGGTTGCCTGGGTGGAATTCGAAATTTCAGCATCATTGTTGACCCAATACCTTCTATTGATCCAGTTGAAAACATAACAGTTTGCTCAAACCAGGGTGGAGCACCCATTATTTTCAGTCCGGGTAATGGAAATTACACCTGGACAAACAGCAATCCTGCCATAGGCCTCGCGGGCAGTGGTACTGGAATCATTCCATCATGGGGTACCATTAATACAGGTGCAAACCCAATAAGTGGAACAATTACGGTAATCAACTCAAATGGTAGTTGTTCCAGCGAACCAATAACCTTTACATTAACGGTGAATCCTTTGCCTGTTGTAGATCCTTCATTTGGTATTACACAGTTTTGTGATCAAATTCCAACGAATGAAATTGTTTTCAATGGTAATTTCCCAGGGTTGGTTTATAACTGGACCAATAGCAATACAATCATAGGACTTCCGGCAAATGGAACAGGAAATATCCCGTCATTTACACCGAATGTTACCGGGGTATCGGATGCTGTAGGCAATATTACCGTTACAGGTGAATTATTGTTAAATGGAATAGTATGCACATCATCGCCCAGGTTCTTTCCAATTACCATAAAAATGCTTCCAACAGTGAATGCTGTAACTGATAAATTTAGTTGCAATGGTTCTACTGTAGGAATTGATTTTACGGCAACCAATTCTATTCCTACATTTTTTACCTGGACAAATAACAATTCATCGATTGGACTTGCTACCAGTGGTATAGGAAATATTCCGGAATTCATCGCCACCAATAATGGCACCACGCCAATTGTGGCAACCATTACGGTGACTCCGCACAGAAACCTGGTTGACAATTTTAATTGTGATGGACAATCGCAAACATTTACCATTACCGTTATGCCATCTACAACCATCAATAGTGTTGCGAATCAAATTGTATGCCCGGGCACAACCATTAATGAAATTGTATTTACCGGTACAATACCAGGAACGATTATCGAGTGGACCAATAACAATCCAACGATCGGCCTGGCAGCGAATGGAACCGGGAATATACCTTCATTTACCGCAACCAATGTTGGATACTTTGAACAATTTGGCATGATAACAGTTCGGACAAAAATATACGCCGGCTTACTTAATGGAATACCGATCTATTGTTCAGGCGAGAGCTTTATTTTTCAAATCAGTGTTAAAGGCAACCCTGAACCTCCTGTTATTACGGCCAATGGGATTACGAATATTTGCCAGGGACAATCGGTAATATTAACCAGCAATGTTTCCGGCACATGGAGCGATGGATCATTTGGTGCCATCCTGCTGGTGAATACCACGGGCACCTATTTTATAACTCAACCTGGCAATGGTTGCGGCCAAGCAGTTTCAAATAGCATAACGGTAACCGTTACTCCGATAAGTTCACCAACCGTATTGCTTACAGCTTCTGCAAATCCATCCTGCCCTTCGGCCCCTGTAACATTTACTGCTAATGTGAACAATGCCTCAGGTGTATTAAGTTATGAATGGTTCGTTGGCAATATAGCGACGATAACGAATACAAATATTTTCACTACAAGCAATCTAAACAATGGTAATATTGTGCAGGTTCGGGTGACGAGCAATGCTCCATGTTCGAATTCTGCATTGTCAAATGCCATCGTAGTTAATCGTTCGGCATTGGCAAATGCGGGAACGATTCTCGGTCTCTCAACCCTCGCATCAGGCTTCACTTATCCATTTACCAGCAATGGTAACCAGGGTGGAGTATGGTCGAGCAGTAACAACGCAGTGCTGACCATTGATCCGGTAACCGGCATAAGCACTACGGTAAACCCAGGGGTGGCCACCATTTCGTATACTTTGCTTACTGGTTGCGGAGCGCCGCGTCTTGCAACGAAACAGGTAGAGGTAGTTAATATAACGACGCCCATTATCGGTGCTGATTATGTTTGTCCGCAATCATCATCTATTAGTTATTCCCTTGCACCATCTATTCCTTCGGGTGGTACATGGAGTATCAGCAATGCATCAATGGCCACTTTTGTTGTTCAACCAGGTACAGACCGGATCATTTCATTGATTCCATTATCAACTGGTACGCTTACCATTTTTTATGCACTGCCTGGAAATAATATCATCAGCAAAGATATACAGATCATGATTGCACCAATAGTAGGATCTATTACAGGACCAAGGAACTTATGCGAATTTTATGGCACGAACAATACCTTCACTTATTCGAAAGAACTTGCTTTACCGATTACCGGATATCAATGGATTGTTCCTGGTAGTCTGACCATTGTGGGCGGGCAAGGAACCAATAACCTGGTAGTAAGGCTTAGTCCATCTTATTCGCCTTCACAAAGTTACTCGCTGAGAGCTATACCAGTTGGATTTGGATGTCCTGCTGTAAATGAAATAACAGGATTATTATCGACAAGTCCGCAAACCCCCTCTTTAATTACACCTTTAACCAATGACATTTGTTCATACATTGGCACGAATAATCCGGTAACGTATACCATACCGAAAGTTGCAAGTGCCACTTCCTATATATGGACAGCACAGTCGGGCACTACAACCATCACCCATCCGAACGGCCAAGGCATTAATGACACTACGGTAACGGTAATGTTTAGCAGCGGATTCACCAGTAGCAATATCAGCGTAGTAGCCGTAAATGGATGTGGAGCCAGCAGTCCACGCAGCCTCACTATTAACAAGACCAACCCTGCCACCCCGGGTAATATTTCAGGCCCGACCAATACCTGCAATTACCAGTTGCCAATAGGCAGTACGGCAACATATAGTATACCGTTAGTGAGTGGCATGACATATAACTGGGCGGTTCCTGCAGGTATCAGCAGTTTCAACGGACAAGGCACCAACAGCATCAGCTTTAGGTTCCCATCTGGATTTACTACCGGAACCATTATTGTAACGGCAACGAATGGGTGCGGAACCAGTGCAGCAAGGACATTGAGTGTTGGCACACTTTATCCTGCTGCTCCTGGTGTGATCGATGTGATCCAGTTGCAGGCCTGTCCAAACCGAATATATAGTTACACCATCGCCAGTATGCCAACGAATTCACAATTCCTGTTCTGGACGGTACCAACCGGAGCCACCTTATTAAGTGGACAAGGCACTACCAGCATCCAGGTAGCCTATCCTAATACCAGTTTTGCAGGAAAAGTAGAAGTATATGCTATAAGCAATTGCCGCAGCAGTGTAACAAGAACAACATCTGTAAAATTGCCTGCTTGTCCGCCTGTGTTTGCCGGAAAAGGAACTCCGAAAACAGACATTGAAAAAAATTCTACCACAACTTTTTCAACAAGCCTGTATCCTAACCCTACGCAGCATGACTTCAATCTAACGGTGATCACTGCCAGCAGCGAGATCATATACATCCAGATATGGGATATGCAAGGCAGGATCGTTCAGAAATTAAAGCTGCCTGCTTTTGAAAGTACCCGGATTGGTGCAGCTTTGAAAGCAGGTGTTTATCAACTGGAAGTTCGACAAGGGAAACAGGTCTCTACACAAAGAATCGTAAAATACTAAGGGGGATTTTAATACAGGCCCATCCTGCAAAGGGTGGGCCTTTTTATGTCATCTAATGATTGGTTCAATAAACTTTATATTGAAATAATTATGCTTACTTTTATTCGGCTTGCAACGATGCTGGTCACCAAACGTTCCACCTTTCAAAATGAGTAAAATACTTTTCTGCTTTTTATTATTATTACTCAGCTATGCAGCGAATGCATATTCCGATACCAGTTGGCTCAATAAAAGATGGAAGGTATGCGGCCGGGATAGTTCGGTTTATTATAGCATCAGTGTACGTGTTGATTCACTCTGGGATCAACAGATGTATTATTCAGTCAATCATCAATTATACATGAAGGGCCAGTGTAAGGATTCTTTAAACCAGGTACGCACTGGTGCGTTTATATGGTACAATAAAAAAGGGATCTTCACCGATTCCATCATTTATCAAAAGGGATTACCCATTTATAGTTGCAGTTTTCATGAAAACGGCAAACGTAAAACACTATTGTTATATGATGATAGATTTTTTGCAACTTATGTAAACTCCTGGGATGAGCAAGGCCGGGAAACGACAAGTGATACCTTTTACCAGACTTACCTCCACCGTGAATGCCATCGAGATACTGCACAGTTCAAAGGCATCATCCAAAAACAAGAAAACACCTGGCGCCTGAAGTTTTATTATACATGGAACGATAGTCTTGTTTCAGATGCAGATTACAAAGATCGATTAGGCAAATCGCCTATTCGATTTAAAAGGTATAACCAAAACGGGCTTGTCAGGGATTCGGTAATTTACCACGACAATGGCAAGCCAAAAGACATCTGGTATTTTTATAAGAGTGGAATGTTGAATGCGCACCATGGTTTTGATACATCCGGGAAAAGAAAATTGATAGAAAACTGGGATGAAACAGGCTCTCCAGTAAAAGCAGATACAAGTTTCAGGTATGCGGGACCGGTAGAAGGTTTTAAATCCTGGCAAAAAAGAATATTGAAAAAGATCAACAAAGATGATTCAGTTGATTGGGGATACCGAAAAAATTTATACGGCAGTGTGTACATTGGATTTTTTGTAGAAGAAGATGGAAGCATGGCCCAGGTTTTCATTAGTCAACCTTCATTATACCCAAGACTCGACAGCCTGATCCTCAAAATATGTAAAGAGCAGGATACCTGGAAACCTTGTACCATTCATGGCCGCAGAGAAAGATTTTATGGCGTACACTCCTTTTCATTTATAGCAGGGAAAGTGATTAAGTATCACACGCTGTATTGAGCCATTTAAGTCCTGGAGATGTCAACCCGTGAGTTGACATCTCCAGAGAACTCAACCACCTATTGAAACACAAATTCATAGAGGGTAAATCAGATAGAGATTTTATGGAAGGGGAAAATGCGAGAGAACTTCGGAGTTGATTTCTCAAACTCAAACCTTAAACGGTTCCTTCAGGAGTCTTTTCCGTTTTCAATTTTGTGCCACGAGCCAATATTTTACCTGCTTTTTTTACATTCTTTTTAAGCTTTTTGGGATCAATATCTGCTTGTAATCCAACCATAACCGTGGTAAGTTTTTCTTCTATAACCTTCAGGGTTGCAGCTTTTTTACCCGTCTTTTTTAAGATCTTCTTTGCCATATTATATATTTCCGGTAAAAATAACAATAAGATAATGATGTGTATGTTAAGTTTTTAACCGCGATTACTATGTCCAGGTCGATACCCATAAATGGAAGCTGAGCTATACTCATTATGCAATAAAACACATTAAATTAATATGAAATTATATCCGAGGCCGTATTTCCTTATTAAGATAGTGTAGCTTTCGGGTCATTTAATCAGATCCATCATGAAAAAAATCCTGGTCATTTTACACGCCAATACCATTGCCCAACATGTAATGGATCATGCCATTGGCATTTCAAAAACAAGTGCTGCAGTACTGGAGTTTATTTTTATCCATTCTGACCTGGATTTTGCAGAGTATAATTACAGCTTTCCCAATGATCTTTCATTAACGAGGAATTCAATAACAGGTAAAACAAGCCAGGAAGAGGATGCGGAACTGCTGCAAGCAAACAAACAATTGGTAGAAGACATCTGTAAGACTGCTGAAGTTAGTTACATTATTCATACAGCATTAACCATTAACCTTGGCGAACTGATTGAGTTAAGTGCATTTGCAGACCTGATTATTACCGATGCCACAGAAGAAAGTTTACATCAGTACCATATCATCGACCTGCTAACAGGGGCTCATTGCCCTGTATACCTCGTAGCGAAAGCTGCACAGAAAATAGAACACATTGTACTCACTTATGATGGAAGCTTTACGAGTATCCATGCCATAAAATCTTATTACACTCTTTTTCCGGCTATGATGCATCTTCCAGCTACCCTGGTTTATATTTCCAATGAACATAACGACGAATTTCCCCGCGAAAAAAATATCAAAACCTGGCTACCTGAACATTTTAAACAGGTAGACTTTAAAATACTTCATGGAAAAGTGAATACTGAATTGGTATCCTTTGTAAAAAACATTCCTGGATCACTAACCGTTATGGGATCCTTTGGCAGGAGTTCCATTTCCCGGTTATTTCATAAGAGCCTTGCAAACGCTGTTATTGCAGACGGGTGCTCTACGCTATTCATCACGCATCGGTGATAAATTATTCAATAACGGATTGAACTAAAATCAGGGAACAGATATCTTTAGCCTGTCTTACCCAGGATACCTTTCTTTAAATATGCTTTGCTGTTGCGCTTATGATTGGAGATAAGTCTGCGAACAGATTTCTGTTCAACATCATATTGCTTCACAACTAAAGCAACCTGTTGAAGCAAAACCTCATATTGCCGATAAATTTCCTGTAGATTTTCTTTTTGTAATGATAATGCCCGGATTTCTTCTACTGGCAATTGCAGGTACTCTGCCTGGGCCTGGAGACGGCAAAGACAATCATACATTGTTTTGAAATGAAAAAAAGGAATACCCTGCATATTGATCAATATTATTGAATGGCAAAAAGAGCCCTTTGACCGAGGTGCTCTTAAAGATTCCATGGCTTAATAGTTATTCTAAATTGTACTCATAGGGATTATATCATATTAAACAGTAATTTTTACCGTAACCTGGTCGGGGATCGGTAAGTTCTATTAGTATATTCTTTGCAAAGTAAAATTATAGGCTACCCCACCCGGGGCTGTACCAAATAGTGCCGCTGTATTGAAATCATTAAATCCAGTGGAGTTTAGCGTTGTGGTGGTATTATCAATGATATCAAGTGTTTCTGCATTATACACTTTCATCCTGAAACTCGTGCCCAATGCAGATTCATAGAATTCCGAAAGTTCGTATTGCTTTAACACGATCGTATCTACCGGAACCGAACTTACCTGTACGATACATTGTACCGAATCAAAAAAAGGTACTGAAGAATTGGCAGGTGCCACATATTGGAATCTCACTTTATAATTTCCTGCCGCAGGTGGTGGTTCATTGGGAGATGGCGGTATGAATGGTCGCTGGCCACTACTCAGCTGCACAATGGAAATTGTTGAAAAACCGATACGAAGAATAATGGTTGTATCGATGATTAGTTCATTAGTTTCTGCATTGAATACCCTGAGACTGGCAACAGAATCCAGGAAACTGATGTTGGATCTTAAAGAACCTACGGGCGACAGCAATGAATCTCCCAGGTTTTGGTCATTAACAGTAACGCGTAACCGAAGAGTATCCACTGTGTAGGTTGTGAAATTATAACTGCCCACTTTTTCCTCTAGTATGGCATCACCCTTCTTTGCACAGGACGCCATTATCAGCATTCCTGAGATCAACAGCAGGACAATGATGGTGTATTTATTAATATTCATTTTCTTTTGTAAGCTTTATGCAGATCGTAAATAATTGATAGATATTATAATTTTTGAATCCTGGATGCTTTCTTTTTACCATCATTAGAATACATCAAAATATATTGGCCTGCTTTCAATGCAGCAATATTGATTGAATGCTGCATGCTACCTGCAGGCACCGTTTGAGTAAACATCAATTGACCATTGATTCCAAAAAGATCAATCCTTGCGCCAGGCATAGCCAAAGGATACCAAACCGTAATTTGATCCTTAGCAGGGTTCGGTGAAATCACCAGGCTAATATCTTTCATTTCCATTTTTAAAGTGACTACCTGGCTATAGGAAAATGTTCCATCCTGGTCTATTATGCGAAGCCTGTAATAAGTAATGCCTGGTAATAATACATCGTCAAATGTATAATTGCTGTTGTTGCCGTTTGCATTCCTGCTGCCGATTTCCTTATAGTCACGACCGTCTCCTGATCTTTCTATCGCAAAACGGGAAAACGAAATTTCAGATGATGTGATCCATTGAAGCGCAGCCTTATTGTTGCCATTCACATGAGCGGTAAAAGTTAAAAGGCTCACAGGCGAAGTAATGCAATTAGTGGTCAAAACCAATTCGGTAAGTCCGCCAGTAGCATTCGCAGTATTCGTTGCACCATACACACCATTCACCGATGTACAGGTATTTACAATGGTGGCATTGGCCAGGTTAAACTGGGTAATGTTGTTGATGCCATTAGCCAGGTTATTGGGTATAATGGTACCCCAGGTGTTACTCACTGCATCAACATTATTGGCATAAAATGGCGCATAACCGTTAGCGACAGATTCTTCTGTATCATCGCTTTCTATGTATGTTCCTGTTACCGGGCGGCCTGTTCCGTTCACGTTATCATATAACATCACAAAATTCTTTGCAACGGCGGTAGCTGTTGGCGTTGATCTTACGCCTGTGCCTGCGGTACTGCCTGCACCAAATCCAATAACGGTTACCGGGTTGGTAGCGGTGGCCCTGGAATTTACAAATGCACCTCCTGCCCCATCATTGAGCATGAGCCGGAAATAAAGCTGGGTGCCTGGTTGAAAATGCGATGTGGCGATAGTAGGCTCACTGATAAACCAACCTGTATAACTACCCGATCCGTTTGTTGTAAACTCCAGGTATCTTCCTGCTGAAGCCAGGCTCGCAGAAGTAACCCTTGTAAATATTCCGGTTGTTGGATTTACAATGATGTAATTCCCTTGTCCATTATCAGTAAGGAGTGGATCAGTAACAAACTTATTGTATCCACGATAAGTAGCATTAGGTATGAGTCCGGAAATGGTCATCCTGCAGGCATAAGGAACTTTGCGGTCGTCGGCAGCGTTTCCCGAACCTACGCCCTGGATAAACCGGGGATAAATGGATTCGGTAACCGATTGACCAAAGCTCATAGAGGAGATCAATATTAAAAAAGCCGTGAATATTTTTTTCATGATTCTGTTATTTTATGAATGCTTTACTGCATTGCAGGTGAATTAAAACTTATAAATGACTTTCAATGAAAACCCGGTACCTCTTTTCACTTTATAATTGATGTAATCAACATCTTCATTGAAACCGTCTCCTTTTGGATCTTCATTCGGCGCTTCAGGAGCGTAACCTCCATTGGTATCCTTATTCAGGTTGTTACTATAGATTATAAAGGGCTGGTTCAGGATATCAGAAATATTAAACCGCAACTCCATTTTTTCCTTGAAGAATTTGGCATTGGCCTGGAAATCGAGAATGCTCCTTGGGTTTTCAAATTGAACGATACTGGCATTGGTACCACCATTCACGATCTTTCTACCCGAACGGTTAAACGCAATATTTAATCCCCACCTGGTTTTTTGAAAGGATATGCCTGCATTAAAAATATAGGGCGACAATCCCTGTATGGCCCTCTTGGCATTGGAAATATAAAACGTATCCTCAGGAGCGGTCACTGCCGTACCTTCCTTCCTGGTAACTGCATATGATATCTTGCCCGAGAGCCTCGTATAATTGGCACTAACAGTTATCAATTTTAGGATGGAGGAACTTGGCCTGATAAACTCAAGCGTTTTACGAATATCAAATTCAAATCCCTGGGCTGTGGCACTGTATAAGTTGCGGTATTCAACCGTATTACTTGGATTACCGATGATAAAAAATCGTTCTACCGGTTTATCGAATTTTTTATAGAATAATGAAGCAGACATAACCTCCCCACCAGACGGATAAAATTCATACCTCAGATCATAATTTTTGATCCGGGTGATTTCAAGCCCTTTATCACCCGACACTTCCAGCTGTTCAGGGAAATCATAATAAATAAAGGTAGAGCGTTCTATAAAATCGGGCCTGGCGAGTGTTTTACTGAAAGCACCTCTTACGTTCATCTTGTTATTGATACTATAGATCACATTTACCGAGGGCAGCCAGTCATTTTCAGGGTATACTTTAGTACTGTCAACCAGTTTAACTGCAGGCGGATTAATTAATTGCTCATAGAAAACAGTCTTAACCTCCATACGGTTATTTTCATTTCTAACGCCACCGGTTATGCGTAGTTTAGAAAATAGTTTGGCATCTATCATAGCATACAATGCGTGCAGCTTCTGTGTCCCATTGTATTTATCCCCGGTAGATTGGGAATTTACATAAGCCGGGTAATAAACCAGGTTGCCCGCACCGATATTCTCCTGGGTTGCGATTTCGTAATATGGTAGCCCTTGCTGAGAAGCACTGAAACCAGATGCGTTGCTGCTGTTTTTGATCCGGAAAGATGCCGCATCAAAATCGGCTTCCCTGTTCGAGAAAGAATATCCTACTTTAAGAAGTTGCTTTTCCTTATTTACAAAAAAGGGCAGGGAAACATTTAAACCGAGATTATTTCTCTTTTCGGTAAGAACAGAAGAATATACGCCACCCCACTGCAATAATGCTTCATTAAAATTATAGGTCTTTAAATCTCCACCCTGTAGCGAAGCCACTAAAAAACGACTATCGGGTTGTTCGCGATTAAATTTTACATAATCAGCAAACCATTCAACTTTAATATTTCTCGTAGTTAATAAATGTTCAGCTTCAAGCCTGGTCTGCCACATCTTACTGGCAATGATCACATCTGATAAACGCTCCTGCGGCCCGCCCACATTGATATTGGTTACATCTCTTACATCAAACTGGTCATTGTAGCGAAGGTTATATAAATTCTTCAGACCAATTTTATGGCGCTTCGTTTTATATGCTGCATTCAACAACCCCCCGATCATCGTGCTGTAACGGTTGCGAAGGCTGGTTCCTTCAAATACCTGCAGGCTCCTGGCCTCGCCTTTTTCCGATAACTGTTCATTGAGATATGTAACGGCTGCTACAACACCAATTGCATTGCTGTTCTCAAAACGTTTGCTTAATCCACCTGATACCTGGTAACTCTGTACCGGCATATAACCATATTTGTACTTCTGCCAGCGATTGGGAATCTGCTTTCCGATGTTACGAAGCGCCACGCTGTCGCTGTTGATGAACGACTTGAGGTATTGCTGTGGATCTAATAACCTGCCATCACCATACCATTTACGATCTGCATTCACTTTCCCGATAGAAGCTTTATCATCCCTTTTAAAACTTTCAAAATCGGTATTAATGCTTTCTGTGTTGAAACCGGTTGCAATGGCAATATCAAGAAAATTCTTTACGGGAACATCTTTCGTATTGATCTGTACAACGCCACCGGTAAATTCTCCCGGCAGATCAGGAGAGGCCGTTTTATTTACTATGATGTTATCTATAAGGGCTGATGGCACAACATCAAAACTGAAATTTCGCCTGTTAGGTTCAGTGCTGGGAAGGGCCGATCCATTGATCATTACATTATTGTACCTATCACTCACTCCCCTGATGGTGATAAATTTTTCTCCTTGTACCGTTACACCACTCACTCTTTTCAAAGCCTGTGCAGCATTTGCATCTGGTGTACGGGTCATTTGCTCCGAACTCACACCATCCGACATACTGGCCATGTTTTTCTGTGCCTGCAATAAGCCCCTTGTACTTTCCCTACGGGCAGTAGATGTAACCACTACATCACCCAAGGTATTTGCTTTTGCCCTGGTTAGCGTTATGCTGAGATCCGTTTGTTCATTTTGTTTGATGATCACTTCTGAAATTCGTTTGGTTGTAAATCCAACCATTGAAACGAGAATGGTATAATTTCCTGGAGCTAGCGTAAGTACATAGTCTCCACTTACGGATGTGCTGGTGCCTCTTTTTTGTTTCTCAAGGGTAATGGTGGCTCCAGCGAGTGATTGATTATTTTCGTCTCTAACTATACCGGTTAAACGCCCCGATTTTCCAACAACTGTAGTATTCGCATCCTGGGCTGTTGTATGCATTATCAAACCAGGTCCCAACAGGAAGAAACATAACAAGGAAAGTATAAAAGTGAATGTAAAGCCAGAACATTTTAAAAAAGGCATAGCGATATTGTTTATCATTTTAACATGATATCGGGTTACAAAATAAATGGGTTAAATGTTTTTTGTCTAAAGCATAGACCTCAACAGGTAGCGGGAAAAAACATCATGGCAATACAGGACAGGTAAGGATTCAATGTTGAAATGGCTATGGATAATATGCTATTACCTATATGCGATTTCGAAACAAAACTATATCAATTTGTCAATCTTCATTATTACCAAATCATCACTAAATTATTAACAACAATGAATGCTGAGTAGATGAAATTCATTTGCCATTCTTAATTATGCAGGAAAAAAAGAAGGCCTCTCCTTTTCGGGAGAAGCCTTCATAAACAGATCAGGAAAATTGGCCTGAATTAAAATTTCAATACTTTCTGTACAGAAACATTTATTCCCTGGCGAACTTCCATAAAATAGGTTCCAGCTTTTAACTGGTTACCAAATGTATAGTTTGCTCCGGGTAACATTTTGTCTGAAAGTAATATTCTTCCAAGTACATCGGTCAAAGTAACCTTTACTACTTCTTTAGATGCAGATTGTACCCGCATGTTGAAATAGTTCACACTTGGATTCGGGAATACCGAAACATCCATTTTATCAATACTTACAAGCATACCTGTTTTATCTCCGGATTTTCCACTATACGTAAATGGTAAAGGAGGAGGAGCCGGACATGCCAGCAACCTGATACTTATCGACCTGGTAGTACTATTTGCACAATTGTTTACTGCTGTTGCAGTAACCACTCCAGTAAGAGCAGTTGAAGGATATGATACTATAATACTTGTAGTACCCTGGCCTGAAACAATCGTACCAGCAGCAGGTACGGTCCATAAGATGGATGTAGCATTGGAAGGCAATGCAGGCAAAGAATAGGTGAATTCCCTGTCTGGACAAACAGCAGTTTGAACACTACTGATGGCACCTGGCGAAGCAGGATTGAGTTTGGTGATGCTTAATGACCTTACATTGCTCGTTCCACAGCCATTGGTCACACTTACCGAGATGGTACCACTAACAAATGTGGCCGGGAAAAGCACAGTGATTTCAAAATCATTAACACCTGTTCCGTTAGGATGTGTTACGATAGATCCCGGAGGCACTGTCCAGTTATAGGAAGTAGCAGATGCTACAGGCGTTATGCTGTATGTGGCAGCGGTTCCGGCCGGTAGCGTATGTGCACAAGCGTTAGTAGGCCCACTGATCAAACCGCGTGTTGACGGAATGGTATTGGTAAGGGCATGACTACGCACAGAACCTGTTCCGCAACTGTTAACCGCCTGAACGGTGATATTGCTACTGGTAAATCCTGCACTGAAGCTTACCGATACCAGGGTGTCATTCACGCCAGCTCCATTTGGATGATTGATAACAGTTGTTCCGGCCTGTGCTGTCCAGATATAAGAAGCAGCCCCTGCAACCGGAGAGATAGAGTAAGTTGCGGTGTTGGCTGTACCAATGTACGGACAAACACTCACCGGACCATTGATGGTAGATGCAGTAGATGGTAACTGTGCCAGGAGGTACAGCAATTTTTCTGAACTGTTTCCACAACCAGAGATGGCCCTTACTTTGATCAGTTTATTTGCACTTGCGATAAAACCATTGTTGATGGTTACCACAATGCTGTTTGTACCCTGACCAGAAATGATCGATACCGTTGGAGGTACTGTCCACAGATAACTGCTGGCAGCAGCATCTGCAGGAACATTATAGGTTACGGTTTGAGCAGTACCAATGTACTGGCAAACATTCGTAGGACCGCTAATGGCCGCTGGTGTAGCTGGTGCAGTATTATTCACTGTAAAGGTCCTGGTTTCAGGAGCTGCGCAAACACTGGTCACCACTACAGAGATGGTTCCGCCCGTATATCCAGTTGGATACCTGAAGCTGATGCTGCTGGTACCCTGTCCCGTTACTGAAGTAGCTCCGGCTGGTATCGTCCAGGTATAACCTGGTGCTGCATCATTAGATGATACAGTATAGGTAGCGATTAAGCCAGCTAAGCCTGTATAAGCACAAGCATTGGCTGGGCCGCTGATCTGGCCAACGGTAACATCACATCCACCAGCAGGTGAACAACTGATCACGAGTTCAGTTAATCCACTGTTTGCATTGGCTGTTGCAGTTGCTCCATAAACACCGTCCACTGAAGTACAGGCGCTCACAAAGTTTCCATTCGACAATGCATACTGGGAGATGTTGTTGATACCTGTTGACAGGTTATTAGGGATAATAGTTCCCCAAGCCTTAGCCACACCTTCTACAGCACTTTGATAAAAAGCAGGATAAGCTGTCCCACCTGAAGAGCCATCACTTTCAAAGAAGGTTCCAGATATTGGACGCCCAGTTCCTAAATCATTATCATATAAATATACAAAGTCTC
>JAKQKY010000097.1 GCA_029560415.1 Bacteroidota bacterium
TCAGTTTTCATGGATTCCATAAGCTGAAGAGCCCTGGCTTCATCTCTTAGTTTACATTCCTTTGCAGAACAGTCAATAGCTGGTTCTTTGTGTTGTTTATTATCGGCCGGTTCCCAACCCATTACAAAATATAAAACAAAAAATCCGGCAATATAAGCAAGCATCACATGCCAGCCTTTACGCACCCAGAGGCCTACATTGCGGGCATCCTGGAATTTGTTGGTGATAGCCACACCGGCTGATGAACCAAACCAGACCATAGAACCGCCGAAACCTACCGTATATGCCAGCATACCCCAATCGTAATGACCCTGGTCGAGGCAAAGCTTGGTAAGAGGGATATTGTCGAATACAGCCGAAACAAATCCCAAGATAAAGGCTGTCATCCACGAAGCAGAAGGCAATGTTTCCACTGGCATCAGCGAGGCCGCTGTTACGAGGCACAGCAGGAAGATAGAACCTTTGATGGAAACGCCCACTTCGTGCCAGGGCATTTTACGCAGAAATGCACCAATAATAATGGCAATCCATACACCGAGTGCAGGCATGTCATAATAAATATTAGACAATATGGCTCCCACTAAAATTAACAGTACGATAAGCAGCCTTACCCAGTCGATTTTCACACCCGGTTTGGCATCGCTGGTAATACGTTCGAATTTATCCTGCTGATGCGAAGCAAACCAGGCAATAATAAGCAGGGCAATAAAAGCAGCCACATAAGCATGCAGCACATTGAAAGCGGAAACACCGTCGATCCACATCATGGTGGTGGTGGTGTCGCCTACTACACTGCCGGCGCCTCCGGCATTGCTGGCTGCCACAATACCAGCAATATAACCTATGTGCACCTTATTTTTGAAGACCACAAGGGCGATAGTGCCGCCTATCATGGCAGCAGCAATATTATCGAGGAATGAAGAAAGCACAAAAACGAAGACCAACAGCACAAAAGGCCCTTTCCAGTCGTTGGGCAAATATTTGGGAAGGATATCAGGCACACCGGATTCTTCAAATATTTTTGCAAGTATGGCAAATCCGAGCAGCAAACCCAACAGGTTGAGCAGGATTCCCCATTCTCCCTGCCTCATACTTTTATCCGACAACTGGTCGATGAACGAGTTTTCGCCAAAAAAATGTTCAGCAAAAGGATATCCCGAAATAAAAATGATTTTATAAAGAATGATTACCGAAAGACCGGTAATGGCCACCCAGAACGTCTGTTTGTGAAACAGTGCCACACCAACAAGAGTAAGTGCAAATAAAATAAACTCGATGCGTATCCCCGAAATTGAAGGACCGGTAGAGCCACCTTCGGCAAAAGCCCATACAGGTGCAATAATTGCAGCGAAAAGGAACAACCATTTAATAATTTTTTTTGTCATAAGGTTCTTTTTTAGGATTTATAAATATTTAATGAACAATTTTCAATTATTATAGAAATCGTAAATCAATGCGACCTAACATAAAAGACTGTCTTGTTAAATGT
>JAKQKY010000114.1 GCA_029560415.1 Bacteroidota bacterium
CCATTGTTGATTGTGGTGGTATTTCTGAATATGGCGCTTTTGCTAGTGCAGCAACGGCCGCTGACAATATGTTTGCGTATAACAAGATCATCAACTGTGGTAACCTGTCATGGGTTAATACAAACGGAACCTTCGCTATACAGGCTTCGAACATCATGTATTATAACAACGTGATCATTGAAAATAACAACAGCCGTTTTTCTGGTCCAAACACAGGTGCCGGCATCGTTACGCCGAGGGTAATGGCTAAAATTTATGCGGAGCCTGATATGCTGGCATTCAGCGGTTCACCGGTTGCTTCCGTGGTATACAATCTTAAGAATAATATTTTCAATTTAACAACGGGCGGTAAGATCGTTCGTTCTTCTGGTGTTGCTGCAAAAACAACACACCAGGATAATATCTATAAATTTTCGGGAAATAGCAGTGCCAATTATACATTAACAACTTCTGAGTTGTCAACGGCTGCAGCTATATGGACAAATACAACGGCTGCTGATCCAACCCAATGGAATTTTGCACCTTCGGCAACTAGTCCTGCGATAGATTTCGGACAAAACCTGGGCATTGCAAAAGATTTTGCCGGAAACCAGGTTCCAACATTACCTAATGCCGGGATTCTTGAGTCAGCAGGAACGGGTAGCACATTAGCTTCAACAGCTACAGCAGGTATCATTGCCTGTAATGGAGGTAGTGCAACCGTAACCGTTAGTGCAACAGGCGGAACTGCACCCTATACCGGTACAGGAACTTTTACAGTTAATGCAGGGACCTTTAATTATACCGTTACAGATGCTGCAGGTGGTTCATCTACAGCATCCGTTACCGTTAGTCAACCTGCATTGTTAACAGCAACCGTTGCCGCAGGTACGGTTGCAACCGCATCTGCAACAACTTCAGCAACCATTACTGCAACAGGTGGTACACCCGGATACACTTATAGCTTAGATGGTGGACTATTTCAATCCAGCAATATTTTTGCATCAGTAGGAGCGGGTAGTCATACAGCGACTGTTAAAGATGGGAAGGGCTGTACGGCACAGAAAAGTTTTACTGTGTCAGTTACCGGAACATCACCACTGGTTATCTCTTCAGTTGCGGGTACCATTGCCTGTTATGGCGGTACAACCAGTATTGTTATGACAGCAACGGGAGGGGTAGGGCCTTATGTTGGAACAGGTACTTTCACCGTATCTGCAGGAACTTATACCTATACCATTACCGATGCAGCCGGAACCACAGGAACTAATGCGGTAACAGTAACACAACCCGCTGCTGTGTCTGTATCGTTGACTGCCGGAGCTATCACTGTTAGTGGCGGAACGACATCCATCACGGTAACGGCTACCGGCGGAAACGGGGGCTATACCTATAGCCGTAATGGCACCTCTTATCAAAGCAGTAACATATTCACCCTGGTACCGGTCGGTACATATTCAATCACAGTAAAAGACTCAAAAGGCTGTACTGCTGTGAAAAGCATTACCATAACCCAAACGGTAGTTTCAGGCGGACCGTTTGAAATATACCTTGTGTCTAAAACCAACGAAACCTGCCGAAACAGAAGAGACGGTATTATAACCGTTTCGGCTCGTGGGGGTACTGCTCCATATTTGTATAAGTTGAACAATGGTGCTTACAGTAGTAACACGGTATTTAGAAACCTGTCACCAGGACTCTATAAAGTGACGTCCAAAGATTCAAGGAATATTCCATCGTGGATTTATGTGAACATAAATAAAAGTAATAAAAGTTGTAATTCAGGTGCAAGGTCGGGGGAAGAAGATTCAGTTGACCAGGGAAAAACATCTACACCTGAGTTGTTGAAAACACCAGCCTCGTTAACACTCCAGGTGAATGCATTCCCTAATCCTACTGTAAATGAATTTTCATTGATGATCGAAAATGGGAACCCTGATGAGCCGATACAAATTGTGGTGATGGATCTGAATGGTCGCAAAATGTATGAGGCAAAGGCCAGACTTCATGAGAAAAAGATCTTTGGTAGAGATTTTATGTCAGGCGTTTACATAGTAAAAGTTGTCCAGGGTAAAGACATACAAACCCTGAAACTTATCAAAGCAAAATAAAACCTCCTGAAAACAAGGTAAAGCCGTCTAACGGAAAACACCAGCCTGGCTATTATAGCCGGGCTTTTTTTTTACCTTCATCTCTAATTCTTAAAAATGATTTATTTTTAAAGAGGTAAAATAATGTTGACCTAATGAAAATGATATGAAACGATCTGTATACTTTAGATTGCTCTTTTTAGTACTTATATGCATGAGCTATTTCTCAGTCAAGGCTACAGAGTATTATGTATCCGTATCTGGCAACGATCTGAACAATGGGTTAAGTGCTGCCAACCCCTGGCGCACGATGGAAAAAATTCACGAAGGCTCTAATAGGGGCATTTTTAAACCCGGCGATAAAATACTTTTTAAAAAAGGAGATTCTTTTTCCGGCACCTTATTATGGTCAAGCATCTTTGGTGGCTCCGCTCCATCTGGTACAAAAGAGAACCCCATATATTTTGGATCTTATGGAAACGGCGCCAAACCCCTTTTTCAATACCCCGCTGATGCTAAAACAGAAGTAACCAAACGTACGTTGTTTTCTTTTATCGGTGTAGATTATATTATTATTGATGGTTTCAATGTGACCGATCTTCAATTTCCTGCGGATAATAAACAGTCGCCCGCTAATTGCGGAATTGCGTTTACACTAGGTAGTTATGGTGATGTTGGAAGCAATCATTGTATTATTAGAAATTGCGACATGTCGAACATTGGTATGGGAATTGTTTTGATCGGAAATTTTAATATGGTTGATTCCTGCAGGATGACCGACCTGAAAAATCTGAAGAATACTTACAGTAAAACAGCTCCTGAAAATGATGATGACTACGGGGCAAATGGGATCACGTTATCTGGAAATGATAATATCATTACTCATAATTTATTCAGTGGTAACTGGGCCGAAAGTTATGATTACGGGTTTAATGGCGGAGCGATTGAGGCATTTGGTTCTACCAGCCGTAATAAGATCATGTACAATACCATTATTGATTGCACTGGTGTTATGGAGATCGGCAGTGGCAACGGGGGCGAAGCAGAAGACAACCTGTTGGCAAATAACCTGCTGATCAACAATGGAACCCTGACATATGTGAACATCAGCGGTACTTTCGCCATCGAAGCATCCAATATTCAATACTTCAATAATACCATCATCGACCTGGGTAACCGATCATCCGATAAAGCACTGTTTGCATTCAATGGTGAACCAAAGGCACATACAATTTTTAATCTTCAGAATAATATCTTTTACCTGAAATCGGGTATGATGGTGGCCCGAAAAGGAATTGATACCGAGAAGTTTGTACATGAGAACAATCTCTATTATTTTTTCCCGGGCAATAGTGCCAATTACAATCTACAGAATTCTGAAATATTGAGTAAGGAGTCCATTTTCATGAATAGCAGCGCAGCGGATCCTTTACAATGGGATCTTTCCCTGGTACAGGCATATAATTCACGAGGCCTGGGTCATCAATCTGCTTTTGCCAATCCTTTGACCGATTCAAACTTTGTTCCTTCAGTGAAAAATAAGTTATTTGGCATGCCCGCAGATTCTAAAGAATCGATCATCTCTTATGTCCTGTCAAATTTCACCTGGTACCTTAAAAGAATATTCATCTTTCTTTTTTTACTTTTAGGTGATTGCCGGAACATCTTCTTTTTAGTATGATGAAATGCTATCAGTAAACAGATTTTGTAGCCTCCATAAATGCATTTACCTCCGTTGAAGGAATAAAAATGAAATTATTGATGTACACGCCTTTCCGCTGGTAGCCGTCCTGGTAAGTGCCAATGTTATTGCTGTCCTGGTGGATGGCTTTATTGAATTCCCTGATCGGCAGGATCTTTCCATCTAAAACAAAGAAAGTTTCGTACCCGAATTGTTTAAGGAAAGCTGGTACATCTGCCACTGCATTGTCTTTATGGCGATCTTCAATTTCTATCAGGAAGGTTGGAAGGTTTCGTTTAATCGTTTCCGTAGCACCCCGTAAAACAGCCAATTCATGTCCCTCTACATCGATCTTGATGAATCCGATATTGTTATAATTGAAGTCATCCAATTTCCTGATCGGAACTTTGATGCTTCTTTTTTCACTGCCGGTATTATCATCCAGAATATTAGATTCTTCAATCGTGCTCCTGCCAAGGTCGTTGGCGATCATGCGCATCGTTGCTTCACCACTTTTATCCGACAAGGCGACACACTCGATCGTTACATTGGCATTAATGGCCTTCATCATGGTTTTCAAAAGTGCTGCATCATCGGGAATTGGTTCAAATCCGATTACTTTTTCCGATACATCCATCATATTGGCAATGAACACACCACCGGCTGCGCCGATATCAATCGAGGTCTTATTCTTTTTGCACATATAAGGCAATAGCTTCATTTCCACTTCACTGAAATGTTGTTTGAAGTGACGCATTTTTCTGCCCCAATACATGCCCGGTACGATGGTTTTGGCGGCTGATACAAGAATGCTTTTTATGCTCATATGGTTTTATTTAAAAGTGTAAATGTTATATTATTTTGATCAGGTTCTTTGCAGTTAAGCATTAGAAGTTTTCATGCTCGATAGGTAATTGATCTCTTCTTCCGGTTTTTTCAATGTGAACAGCCACCACATGTTAAGTCTCAGGCAAATATTGTAAAATATCATCGGGATCATAACACCGCAAAGCAGGCTGATACCAAAGATGAGCGGAATATTTTCTACATGCAATATTTTGGTAAGGAACAGCCGGGTCACCGACATGGCAATGATTTGCATGCAGTAAATGTGTACAGAATTATAACCAACTACCCGTAGGAAAGGAGCTGCCTGGTACCGTTTCAACGAAAAGGAAACAATCATCGATACCGTGCAACCGACAACGGCTACTAATAAAAAGAAGAACGGCATATTATTCTCTACAAAATAATCACTGCCTCTATCTAAATTTATATCCGTGAAAATATACTGTATGGAAAAGAAAGCAATCAACATGGGAACCACGAATTTCCAGGAAGTGAAAGTCTTCGCTGCCTTTTCACTCATGATATATCCCGATACTGCATCTCCCAATGCGAAGAAGAAATAGAATTTACAGATGTCCATGGCAAAGCCAATGTATACAGGTGTTGTTCTTAAATATGCTCCGAAGAAATACAAGGCAAGCCCCAACAATATCTGGTGCCATAACTGCATTTTCGCTTTCACTTTTAAGAAAGAATACAGGATACCTACGCAGAACAATGCATTCAGGTACCAGAACTGCCCGGTAGTTCTGGGGTCGATGAGCAGATCGAGATAATTTCGGACACTCATCGATGAATTGGTATGGGCAGAGAATAATATCTGTAGCGATATCTGTATGATACCCCAAACCAACAGCGGGTATAAAATGGTTTGAACCCTGTTCTTGCTATACGCTCCAAGTCCCCTTTTACGTAAACTCCCACCAACAAAAATACCGGAGGCAATAAAGAAAAGTGGCATCCTGAAACCAAATAAAAAATAGTTCAGGTATTCTAATATCGGGTAGTCGTGCATCTTCATACCCGAATTTTCCATGCCTTCATAACAATGGCGGTAAGTAACCAGGATAATGCTGATGCCACGATCGTAGTCGATCCAGCCAAACCGCTTGTTACTTAAAATATAACCTGAATTAAAAAGGTTCATTGTGGATGTTTAGTTTCTAAAATTGGGTATGATTATAATAATTAAATCAATATGCATTTTTATCACCTTTGAATACATAATAAACGGTGAGGAACATGATCCTGAGATCGAGCCATACATTCCAGTTCTCGAGGTACCAAAGGTCATTGGCTACCCTCATCTTGATCTGTTTAGGATCGGTGATCTCGCCTCTTAAGCCGTTGATCTGTGCCCAACCGGTAATGCCGGGTTTCAAAAAGTGACGTATCATATACTGGTCTACGATCTTCGAATAATCTGATGTATGTTTTACCATGTGCGGCCTTGGGCCAACCAGGCTCATCTCGCCTTTAAGCACATTGATGAACTGTGGAAATTCATCCAGGCTGGTTTTGCGAATGAACCTACCGATACGGGTTACCCGCATATCACCTTTCGTTGCCTGCTTGGATTCTGAATCATTGTTGGGACGCATGCTCCTGAACTTAAGACAATTAAAGGTCTGGTTATTTTTCCCTGTACGTTTCTGTGAGAAGAATATCGGTCCTTTGGATTCCAGGATAATTAACAATCCAAGGATGGGTATCAGCCACGATAGTACAAATACAACTACCAGGAAGCTTACCACGACATCGAGTATACGCTTTTTAAACCGGTTACCTACGTCTTCCAATGGTTCACTCCGCAGGGAAAGGATCGGCAGGTCCCTGATATAATCGATGATTACAGGTTTACTGAAGAAATAAGACAGGTTGGGAACCACTTTGAATCGGATACATTCCATTTCGGCCTGGTTCATCAACGTATATATGTATTCATTTTGTTCCGGCGTGATGGTAGAAAATATTTCCTGTACATCCAGGTCCTTGGCTACCTGCAATACATTTTTAATGTCTGATAAGATCGGGTAGGGCGTGAGTTCGGTTACATTTACTTCATCTTCTACAAAACCTAGCAGGTTGGTATTAATTCCTTCTTCTTCAAAATAAGTAGCGAGTTTCAATGCAGTATCATTATAACCAAGGATGATCACGCGGTTAAAAAGATAATCACGGTTCTTAAAATAATGCCTGATACCCACATAAAGAAACCTGTTCAGGAAAAGGCCAATGGCGAAACAGATAATGATCGACAGGATGAAGAAACGGGAAACAAGTATCTCTCTTGAGAAAAACAAATAAAAGAGAATGGCGATCACCCAGAGTATAT
Organism: Bacteroidota bacterium; assembly: GCA_029560415.1. Classification (GTDB taxonomy): domain Bacteria; phylum Bacteroidota; class Bacteroidia; order Chitinophagales; family Chitinophagaceae; genus Ferruginibacter. The sequence goes on from JAKQKY010000114.1 coordinate 6,935, forward strand.
AAACCTGCAGGGTGCGTTTAGTAAATGATTCGAAATGAATGATGATCTTTTCAAAATAAGTTCCTGCAACAAAAGCCAGTAACAACCAGAATGTATTCAGGAATATCCAGAAAGCAACGTAAGAACTGAATTGGTTTTGTGAAATGTCTTCAGTAAAAAAGAACTTGGAAAAGAAATAAGATATATTCAACAATACAATGTCGAGTATGATCAAAGAAAACTGGAGATATCGTTTAAACTGCTTGTTCATTAAAAAGCACTATTTTTTTGTATACAGGGAATGTAAAATGTCTACGATTCTGCCCGATGTTTTACCATCCCAGAATTCGGGAATGGCACCTTTTTTCCATTGGCCGGCAATGATCTTTTCCAGGCACTGAGCCAGTTTGGGCAGGTCATCGCCAATAAGCTCATTGGTACCCATCAGCACGGTTTCCGGCCTTTCGGTTGAATTACGCAAAGTTAAGCAGGGAATATTGAGTACCGTAGCTTCTTCGGTAATACCGCCCGAATCGGTGATAATGCCCTTTGCATGTTTCACCAGGTATATGAATTCGAGGTATCCCTGCGGATCGATCATGCGTAACCGTTCGTGATCTACCTTTAGATTATTCAATATCTGCCTGGTACGCGGATGTACCGGGAACACAATGGGAATGTTTGCGGTAGAAGCCATTACAGCATCCAATATCGCCTGCAGCTTTTTTGGATCATCTACATTCGACGGGCGGTGCAATGTTAACAGGAAATAGTTTCCATCTGCTAAATTAAAATCTTCCCAGAACGAAGGTTTCCTGATCCTGTCAAGGTTCTGATATAAAGTATCGATCATCGTATTGCCAACAAAATGGATCCTGTTTTCTGCCACCTGTTGTGCGGCCAGGTTTTTATTGGCAATGGTGCTGGTAGTGAAAAAATGATCACAGATAGAATCTGTTACAATGCGGTTGATCTCTTCGGGCATAGTCATATCACCCGAACGGATACCCGCTTCCACATGCACCACATCAATGCATAGTTTTTTAGCCGTGATGGTGCAGGCCATAGTAGATGTAACATCGCCAACCACCAGTACCACTTCGGGCCTGCATTCCTGCAGTTCCTTTTCAAATTTCACCATGATAGCAGCTGTTTGTTCAGCCTGTGTACCACCACCACATTCGAGGTTGATATCCGGATCGGGGATGCCGAGTTGTTCAAAGAAATCGCCGCTCATCTTCTTATCGTAATGCTGGCCTGTATGCACAAGCCTGTAATGCACGTCTCTTCCGGCTTCCCGGGCTTGTACGATCGCTTTTATGATCGGGGCCACTTTCATGAAATTGGGCCTGGCTCCTGCAACAATGGTAACTAGCATAATCTTATTTAATGGTCAATGGTTTATTTACAGCTGTTCTTATTTTCAATTTATTATTCTTACTTACTAATTGCCCCGGGCACCAGGTTGTTCTTCCTTAGAAAATCTACGAGCTCGGCGGTAAACAGTTTAGCCCCTTTTTTATTCAGGTGCACATCATCATAATAATAACCTGGATCCTTCGAATAGGCATGTTGGTTAGCGTCATGTATCAATATCGATGCTTTATCTTTTACCAATCCGGCAATACGTTCAGAAAATCCTACCGTTGGTTTGTAAAAGTTAGGTGGACAAGCAATCAAAAGTTTGATATTGTTCGAATAACAAAGGTCAACAAACCTGGTAAAACTGTTTAATTCGGCTGGCCTTTCCTTTTTGATATCATACATCGTGGTATTTGTGATAAAATCGCCGGTGAAACGGGGATCCTTGAAATCGATCGGCATAGAACCATCTGCCAATAAGGTGTCGATGGGTTTGAAATGTTTGGGCCGGAAATCAAAATTACTGATACTGAGCTGGTGTACGATAAAAAGTTTAGATAGCCAGTAATTCTTTCCGCCTTTTTCTACCAGTTTATCGCGGATCACTCCGTATTTGATCAATGGATAAAGCCTGTCGAGCCTGAAGTTAATCCTTGAACTTGGCAACAACTCATCAGGATCATCAACAACCAATATCACTACAGATGGCTTTTTATTTCCATTCTTCAGGGTTTCCGATAAAAGGAATTCATGAAATTCAATCGCCGATCCAGGAAACGAAAGATTATAGGTAGGCAATTTTAGTGAATCTTCCATTTCCGATGCAATGATATCCCTGCCGCCCCGCGAAGAGCCGTAGATTAATATGTCGGACTGAATCTTACCATTCAGGATCATTTCCAGTCGCTTATCAACTTCCCTGTTTGGCGCACTGTTGCGCAGGAGGATTAGCCCTTTATCTATTAAGAAAAAGACCACAAAGAACAACCCGCTTGTCAGCAAAAATTTCTTCATTTTCTAAAATTGGAAATAGATAAATTGTTGTTCTTGTCCCATGAATAGAAATACCGCAATGATGAGTATGTAATAAAATGCCCACCTTAAAGTCCTTGGCCATTTTTGTCCTAACGTGGCCAAAGCATATTGATTTTCACGCCCAAGCCATTCGATGATCATAAAGAAGAAGATCAGGACAATGGCCAGGCCCGGATGGGTTTTAAATCCAAGGAATGCCTTTTTACTGGGCATTTCAAATAATGATCTTGAAAAGATCGTACCCAGGTAATCAAATGCATGCCCAACACTTTGCGCCCTGAAAAAGATCCAGGCCAATACAGTAAGCGTAAACGTAACGATCATGCCTAGCAGCTCCCGGATGGTTGGAAACATTTTACCCTGTGCTACCGTTTCGAGATTATTCCGGTTGCTTTTTGATAATAATAGGGGCATGAAATAAAGGGCGTTCAATCCGCCCCAGACAATAAAGGTCCAGTTGGCCCCATGCCAGAACCCGCTTAGCAGAAATATGATAAAAGTATTTCTCACCTTCATCCATGTGCCGCCCTTGCTACCTCCAAGCGGAATGTACACGTAATCCCTGAACCAGGTTGATAATGAAATATGCCAGCGACGCCAGAACTCGGCGATGTCTCGTGAGAAATAAGGAAAGGCGAAATTGCGGAGGAGATCTATGCCAAACAGCCTTGCCGTACCCAATGCGATATCGGAGTAACCCGAAAAATCACAATATATCTGGAATGTAAAGAACAAAGCTCCCAGGGCCAGCGTGCTTCCATTGAATTCACCTGAGTGATTAAAGATTGAATTGGCGAAATCGGCGCAGGTATCTGCGATCACCACTTTTTTAAACAATCCCCAAAGTATCTGCCGCATCCCATCTACCGCCTTCGTGTAATCGAAAGTCCTGTTTTTCTTGATCTGTGGTAACAGGTGAGTGGCCCTTTCAATAGGACCGGCCACCAACAGGGGAAAAAAGCTCACGAATACCGAGTATTCTACAATATTTTTTTCAGGTTTGATACGGTCTTTGTAAATATCGATCACGTACGACAAACCATGGAATGTATAAAACGATATACCAACGGGAAGGATTACCTGCAACGTCCAGATATTGGGTTTGAGCCCAAAATTCCCTACGAATTCGGCAAAAGATTCGGCAAAGAAATTATAATATTTGAAAAAACCGAGGAAGCCGAGGTTGATACCAATGCTCAACCAAAACCAGAATGTCTTCATCTTTTTACTGGATGCCTCGTGCATCCTGATCCCGGTGAAATAATCCAGGAAAGTTGAAAACATCAGCAGGAACAGGAATCGGTAATCCCAGCAGGCATAAAAGAAATAACTGGAACCCAGCAACAGCAGGTTTTGCAGCTTCAGACTTTTATTGGCAACAAACCAATACAATGCGAAAACGATTGGTAAGAATATTGCAAAGCTGATGGAATTAAAAAGCATGATTTGGTATAAGATTAATGGTTTCGGAAAAATGAACGATCCATAATGGCTAAGCCCTGCATTCCTGCGGGGCCGTTATTCAGCACTTATTAAATAGTTTCATATTTCCTGAACCTTTTTTTCTTTGGTTTATAATGGTTGATAAACAAACGGGGAATCCTACACATAAGAATTACCCGTTCGTTGTTTATGTTTTGAATTAAATAGTTGACTGCATTTTTGTTTCATCACCAGGTAAATGAATTTAGAATTTCCTACCAGGTAACGTTTCCACATGCGGCCTGGTTCCTGGAGGAAACGGTAGAACCATTCCATGCCGATCTTTTGCATCCAAACGGGCGCTCTTTTGGTAAAGCCGGCCACCACATCAAAGGTTCCGCCAACACCCATGGTGAAATTTACTTTGGCCAGTAAGTTACGGTGAGCATACATGAAATTCTCTTTTTTAGGCGATGTGATAGCCACAAATAAAAGCTGCGCACCACTGTCAGAAATTTGCCGGGCAACTGCCTCTTCTTCTTCCTTCTTGAAGTAACCGTTACGGTAACCTGCAATAATAGAAGGTCCATATTGCTGGGTATAAATATCAACTACTTTTTTTACGATCTCTTCTTTGGCACCGAGGAAAAAGCACCTGTAATTTTTTTGTGCCGCAAGTTTTACCAGTTCCTGCATGAGGTCGGCACCGGCAACCCTTTCGGGCAGGTAACCGCCGAGGAACCGGGAGGCCCATACAATAGCCTGGCCATCGGCATTGATAATATCACAACTGACAACGCTTTCAAAAAGCTGTTTATCGGTTTGCATTGAAACCACTTTACCAGCATTGATCACCACGTGGTTGATCCTTGCATTGGTACGTATGGCCTCATCCACCTCATTGATGGTTTGCTGCATGGTAAGCGGATCCAGGGGAATGCCCAGGAAATTTACACGGGTAGGTTTCATCTTTTTATGGCGATTATTTCTTTTTTCATTCCTAATTTCTTCCGCACAATGATCTCTGCATCCGGAAACAAAATCTTCATATCTTTTTCAGTAAGCAGGTTCCAGTCGGGTTGTGTTTTCTTCACCCAGAATTTATTCAATTGCTTCAGCACAGTAAGCTGCGTTTTCCGGTTCAGGTAACTGATAAAAGGGAACCAGGAATGTGCTTCAATCGGGAAATGCCTGTGTGGCGTTTGTACATAATACTTCTTCGCACTGCGGATGATCTCCGAAGCAAATTTCTTCTGAATTTCAAAAGCATCTTTCGCAAACCCGGATGAATAACTCCTGGCCGACCATAGCTGGTCCTTTGGTATGGTAATATGTTCGATTACAGAATTACAAAATATAATATCGATCTCTTTGTCTTTATACGGCAACTTATTGCTCGATGCATCAAGGATCGTTGTATAGTATCCTTTGGCCCGGGCTCTTTGAAGCGATGCTTCATCAATGTCGGAGATCACGATCTTATAATCTTTCAGGGAAGAAGAAAAACGATCCATATAACTTCCATCACCACCACCCAGGTCAAGAATGGTTTCACCTTTGGCAGGTGTGAGTTTAGATAGAAAGAAATTGAATTTTTCAATAGCCCATTTTTCATGGTACTTTTTAAAAAGTTGTTTAATCATTACTTCGTTTTTTTTGGTTGTTTGAACAGTTGGATTAATTTTTTTTACTGAAATACACACTGTAAGCGTAAAACATCCAGGCCTGTGACCAACGCATATAGGGTATCCGGGAAGTGAAATATTTATTAACCTGGTAATAAAAATAACCTTTTTCCGATTGCATATGTACAATGGTCCAGTTCAACACTTTATCCAGTAATTGCTTATGGTCCTCAAATTTATCTAATTTATATAACGTAATAACCAGCTGCGATGGTGTGTGAATATCTACCGGGTACACAGAATTATTATAATATTTTGGAATTCCCTCGGTAGTAAAGAAGTTTTTAATGTAATAATCAAAGCCTTTTTCAACGTAATTCGAGTATTGATGCTCCCCGCTGTAGCGAATATAATCGGCGATACACTCCAGGTTATAGCCCGTATGAAAATTATCGATCCACTGGTGAAAGGGCAATGTGCCATAGCTCCAGGCCCCATTGGGTTGCTGGTAATTACAGCAGAATACCACGGCTTTCCGGGCTTCATCCAGCAAGGTTTCTTCTTTCGTGAACGAGTAGGTGCGGGCTAGTAATTTAGCGCCTAAAAGCGAAGCATTGAATACAACACTCTTATCGGCTGGCGAATATGAAAACGAGAAATTGCCCTCATTATCATAGGTTCTATTAAGGTCTTTTAATATAAAATCGCAGGTACTCCTTGCCGTTGTCAGCAATTGTTGTTCGCCTGTTATTTCAAACGCATCCAGCAGCCCATTGGCAATAAAAGAGGAAGCAACCACGGTTGGCATATTCTTTGGCTGAAAGAAAGCCCTTGCTTCCCAATCAAAGTTATATCCCCAGCATGCGCCCGAATAACCCGGCGATATCTGATCATGTATCTTTTCTGTAAAGAATCTTATTTGCTGCAGGTAAGCGTCCGAGGGGTTGCTTTTATATAAATGACAATAGCCCGAGAGGAATAACCCAAGTGCCTTGGCATTGTATTCTTTTTTTATGCCTGCCACTTTCCGGAGATTGATGGGAGAGCGTTTAAAGAGCTGAATCCAGGCGATGCGGGCAAGCCGGTTATTTTTTACAACCGGGATCGATTTGAACAATCTACTGTTCAGTCCATCATAAGGGTCGTAACCCATGAATTGTTCTTTTTCGCAAAAAACAACCAGTTTCTGAAAGGAGGCTTGAAAGGTAGTATGCATATGTTCAATCGGTCTTCAAAGGATTTTAATGGATGATATTCTTATGCACGAATAGTTTTATGCAAGGGCTTTACCACTTACGTTGTAAGCCTTCCTGTTCAACACATCATGAATAAGATTTGAATAAAATTGTTTAAAATCTGTTTGATTGGTTGCAGGTCCTGTACCGCCAATCGCTTTTCCCGATTGCTTTTCTTTGATCAGGTC
>JAKQKY010000139.1 GCA_029560415.1 Bacteroidota bacterium
CATAAATTACATAAAATCTGCTTTTTACAACGCTTTAATGTCTATTAAAAAGTGGAGTTGTTAACTCCACTTTTATCAAAACAAAAGACAAGGTTTAAACTTTATTACCCATGAAGGGGAAAGCTTTCTACAAACCAGCCTTTGGGACACTGGTACAAATCGTCCTTTGCATCTCCCAGTTCGCCATTATTCATATTTCCTTGGGCTGCGTCTTCATCTTCCAGCACATTTACATCTTCTTCCGTGGTAGTTGTATCGTTTGATTGTTGGTCATCTGCTGAATCAGCCGGCAGGTCTTTTTCTTCGGGTTCCCAGCCCGGTTGTGCATTGTTTTCTATTTTGTAAATTTTAGTGTAAAAATTGTTGTATTGTAAAGTTGAAAATATAGACTGTTGCAATCGTTACATCCTGGGGAAAGACTTACAACATTTGTTGTTAGGTTGATTTTGTAATGGCAGGTTTTCTTTTTTCATCAACCATTCTGTCCAGGTCTTTTAAATTATTAAATGCTTCTCCCATTGTATTGTTGAAATAGGCAAACACCGTTTTTCCTTCATCCATCCACCCGTTGATATAACCAGCATACTCAGATAAAAAGTCTTCCCGATAGCTGTTACGGTAATTCCAATACAATCAACTTCTTGCGAAAAATACATTACTTATTTTTGTGACAACGGTTCCGGCTAAGGTTTTAGAACCACCTTCACACAATCTTCTTCTTTGTGCCGGAAAATATGATAGGCATGTTCGATGTCGGAGAGTGGCAATCGGTGTGTGATGATGTCATCCAGCTTTACCTTGCCATCTACCACATATTTCAACAATGTGTCTATGTGTTTGTGAACAGGAGCCTGGCCGCCTCTTAAAATAATGCCTTTGTCAAAAAACTGGCCCACAGGAAAATTATCATAAGTGCCGATATAAACTCCCAATACAGCAACAATACCATTTCTTCTTACAGCACTCATGCATGCCTCCAGCACTTTTGGAGAACCTTTTTCTAAATTAATAACAGATTTAGCCCGGTCTAATAAGTTTCTGTCGGGTTCAAATCCCACTGCTTCTATACAAACATCTGCACCCCGGTTATTTGTAATAGAGCGGATATAATCAATTACATTTTTACCATCTCCCTCTTCCCATAAAATACCTTCTGCATTGGCTGTTGCAATGGCTTTGTCTAAACGGTACTGCACCGTATCCACAATGATCACACGTGCTGCTCCTCTTAACCAGGCACTTTTAGCCGCCATGATACCTACCGGGCCCGATCCAAAAATGAGCACCGTTTCGCCACCATTTACTTCGCCCCAGTCCACCCCCGTATAGCCTGTTGGGAAGATGTCGGTGAGAAACAATGCCTGGTCATCTGATAATTCATCCGGTACAATGCGTGGACCGAAGTCGGCATAAGGCACCCTGGCATATTCAGCCTGCCCACCGTCATATCCCCCATACAAATCGGTATATCCAAACATACCTCCTCCTTTTTCTGTCAACAATGCACCTTCGGGACCATAGTGATCGGGGTTGCTGTTTTCGCAGCTGCCTGGTAGTAGATGATTACAGAAGAAACAACTTCCGCATGCAATGGGAAAGGGTACCACCACCCGGTCTCCAACTTTTAAATTCTTTACATCACTGCCCGTTTCTGCTACCACGCCCATAAATTCATGTCCCATTACCATCGGGCGCACCTGGGGAAGACTGCCGTTGTAAATGTGGAGATCACTTCCGCAGATAGCCGTAGACGTTACTTTGATTATGGCATCTGTACTCTTTACAATGATTGGGTCGGGTACGGATTCATACTTTATTTTACCACCTGGGTGAACTACTGCTGCTTTCATACTTTTTATTTTTTTTGTTGAACGGTTTGTTGTCCGATACTATTGATTTAATTTGTATCAACCTGGTTCTACATGCTAAAGGGCTGTCTTCTTTGTGCTTTTAACATCGCATTTTGCTTGCTGTTTACTGCCGATTCCTTTTATTCTCCCTGCACTGTCCAGCTTATCGCATCATCTATGGGTAAGGTTGCTTCATCCACCATCGCTTTCTCCAAGCACTCAATGCCTGGTATTCCTGCTGCACTGTTTTTTCCGTTCGTTCTGTTCCTTTTGTTCCTTCTGCTGTTTCTTGTAACAAACCATCTGTTAGCTAATAAAAAATCATTGCTTATTTTTTGTTTGAATTGTCTTTCCTTGTTTGATGAAGTCATTGGATGCACATCCATGCAAGGGAGCGTGCTGATATTAGTCATTACTTTCACCTTCTTCTGCTGCACTGTAGTTCACATCGTTTTCCGCAATCCCCGTAAGCATTGTATCGGCTTCTTTTTCTTCTTCCAATGTTTCATTTAACAGTCCGGCCACTTCATCCAAACCAAGCGTGGTAGCTAGCTGTGCAAGCCCACCGTAAGATGCTATTTCATAATGCTCAACTTTTTGTGCTGCCATAATCAGACCTACGTCCCTTGTTGCGGTACCTTCTTCAGTATCTTCAATAATACTTTCGCCTTCTTTTGTGATGCCTTCTATTGCTTCACATTTTTTTGCCTGGGGTTTTTTCCCCAACAATTCAAAAACACTTTCCAGCCGTGTTAC
>JAKQKY010000141.1 GCA_029560415.1 Bacteroidota bacterium
TTAAAAACCTAATCCAACGGCCAGTCCGTTTACCTGGAATGTTCCAAGGATGCCTCGTCCAGATGCCTGGCCGGTTGCGGTATTGATGGTAAAGATCCTGGTCCTGTTATTATCTCCCCTGAACAGCGCATAGGCCATGCCGGTAGTTCCACCGATGTCGAAACCATTCACACCATTAGCCGTGATTTGTAAACTACCTACAGGTACTAATGTTCCATTATTTGGAGGGTTCACAATAGACAGTTGGTTTGAACTGGCATCGATCACAAATAGTGTTGTAGAAGTGGTGCCGGCAAAGTTATTGGCATAAGCAGCAGCTGAAACGCCTGTGGTTGCAGGATTCAGGCTACCATCTACCAGAAGCGCACCGTCATTCGGGTTGAAGCGAAGATTCTGGCCTGTGTTGCTCACAATGCGGATCCTGTCTACCAACGGGTTGAAATCAAATCCGAAACTAGTTCCTGATAATGGAGTTGAAAGCGTACCTGCCAGTGCTGCTGCGCCTGAAGCGGTATTGAGGGTAAATATTTTGCTGGTATTGGTGAGCGCATATAATTGTCCGTTTAATGGACGGAAATCGATTCCAACAATGGTATCTCCTGCAGCCAAGCCGGTAATGGCTTTGCTAATGATGCTTCCAACATTACTGGCATTGTAATATAATTCGGGATTAAAGATGAGGAGATTGTTTCCACCATCAACTGCATAAGCAACCGGCTGAGTAGCCAATGCAAATCCACGATAGCTAACGTTGGTTGGGAAAGTAAAAACAACGTTTGCCTGTCCTGTAGTTAGATTAAGAGCAACCAGGTTTGAACGATTGTTGATGGTAAAAATGCCCAGTGCATCAGTAGCATTCGCAATGTCGAATTCGCCATCTTCTACATCAAGTCCTAATGATCCTACCAATACCAGGGTTCCGTTGTTTGGAGGATTCTGGATGTACAGGTTGTTTGACGCTTTATCAACATCATACAATGTAGTGGTGGTAGTGCCTGCAAAGTTATTGGTGTATGCTGCACCTGAAATGATTGCACCTGGCTGACCGTTAATTGGACCATCAACGAATACAATGGTTCCTGTTTCTGGATTTGCACGAAGGTTTTGTCCTGTATTCGTAATGATCCTGATACGATCTACTGTTGGGTTAAAATCAAATGAAGCCACTGATCCCGATAATAACGGTGTGAATGGTCCGGCACCGATGGCCCTTGCGGCGCCGGTGGTTGGATTGATCACATAGATGCGGCTGCTGCTTCCCAATCCGTATAGCTGCCCGGTAGCCGGTCTGAAATCGATCGCTAATAAGGATTCTTCAGCCTGGAGTCCTGTAACGGTTGCACTGCTGATCATACGCTTAGGGATAGACGTAGAATACTTGTCTATCTTGTTGTCGTTGGTTAGTGCATAGTATGTAAGGTTTCGGTTGAAATCACCGAATACATCCCTGCCCATGTCTTCTGCAGTAGCAATGCTTTCGGTATTATTTTGCAACTCAGTTTTTTTACAGGCGCTAAACCCGATGAGGATTGCCAGTGCGGCGAATTTGCTGTAGGTACTTAATCGTTTCATGTTGTTAAATTTTTCGTGATTAATGATTGTTGTAACCATTTACGGTGAAAAGTTTAACCCGGTTTTAACGTGTGTTAATTTTTTTTACTGTTTGGAAACTGGTTTTGCACATAAAAAAACCGTTCAGCTATGGCTGAACGGTACATAAATTATTTTACCTGAAGTTTACTTAATACTCATCTTCGTTAAAAAAGAAATCCTCCTGGCTTGGATAATCGGGCCAGATATCATCAAGTCCTTCATAGATTTCACCTTCATCTTCCAGTTCCTGAAGGTTTTCAATCACTTCAATCGGTGCACCACTGCGAATGCTGTAATCTATCAGTTCATCTTTTGTGGCCGGCCAAGGAGCGTCTTCCAGGTGTGAGGCTAATTCTAATGTCCAAAACATCTTCTAAAAGGGTTTAATTTTTTTGCAAATGTATAGGTTACTGCGTAATAACCAAAAGTGTTTTTTTAACAGTTGATTGCGGGTATTTCTGCAAACCGCCTACCTGGCCTGTATTTACCTGATATCAGGCTTATTCAGCCGCAAATTTATGTGGATAAGGCTTTTAACGCCTTGTTAATTATGGGAATTGGTTATTTTCGGGAAATGTTACGAGCACAGAATATTGAGAAAAAATATGGCGCCCTTCATGTGCTGAAAGGAGTTGATATCCAGATCGCACAAGGAGAGATCGTGAGTATTGTCGGGTCTTCCGGGGCCGGTAAAAGTACATTCCTACACATTTTGGGTACACTCGACAAACCCGATAAAGGCCAGGTAACCCTCAATAATGTGCGGGCCGATCAATTGCAGGGCAAGGCATTGGCCAGGTTCAGAAATAAAAACATTGGCTTTATATTCCAGTTTCATCATTTGCTGCCCGAATTCACCGCCATCGAGAATGTTTGTATCCCGGGATGGATCGCCGGCAATAAACGGAAGGAAACAGAAGACAGGGCAAAGGAATTGCTCGTAACCCTGGGTTTGAAAGACCGGCTTGATAATAAACCGGGACAATTATCGGGAGGAGAGCAGCAAAGAGTAGCCGTGGCCAGGGCTCTCATCAATAAACCTGCCATCATCATGGCCGATGAACCTACAGGGAACCTGGATTCAGCCAATGCAAGGGAACTACACCAGCTTTTTATAGACCTGCGGGATAAGTTTCAACAAACCTTTTTGATTGTAACACATAATGAAGAACTAGCCCTGAAAAGCGACCGGGTATTGCACATGAAAGATGGTAAAATGCTCTAAGCTTCCTGGTATTTTTAAAGGGCTTGTTCAGCATATATCTTCATCAATTTTTGTAAAAGCGCATCGATTTTTTTCAGCGGAATTTTTTTGGTTGGATCGATCAGCAGAATTTTCATCCTGCTTCTTTTTTCTGATAACAGGTCAGGATCATTCACAAGCTTTCCATCTACAATGCCGATGTATGGCATCTTGTATTTTTTATGAACCCAGAGGTAACATAACCGGTGATTACCAAAATAATAAAAGGGCATACCATACTGCCATTTTTCGGTAATGCGTTCATCCTGGCTCATGATCATCTTTCTTAAAAAGTGCAGGCAGCTATTAAATGCTGCAGGTTGATCCAAAAAATATTGATCGATAGGTCGAAGCATGTGTTGACTATAATGAGATAAATATCGTCAATTATGCTGAAACTGTAATAAGGTTACAGACAACTTCCAAGCAGGAGATATGATGAATCATCGAATGGAATACAAGAATGCTGGAAATACCGTCAACGGCTAATCGAAGTATCATTCCAATGCAGAATACAATACATAAAAAAGGTCATTCCAGGAATGAAATGACCTTTAATGATTAACAATATCCTTCCTTAGCTATTGAGTAATGTTTCGAGGGCCGATCTTACTTTTTCCTCATTGGGCAACATCGCTTTTTCGAGGATCATGTTCATGGGAACGGCAGGTAGGTTTAATGCACCCAATACTTCAACCGGTGCATCCAGGTTGCGGAAGCAGGCTTTTGAAATTCGTCCTGCGAGCGCTTCTGCAAATGAATTATTCTGTTGTTCTTCTGTAACGATCAGGCATTTACCATGTTTTTTCACCGTAGTAAAGATCAGTTCTTCATCCAGCGGGAACAAAGTGCGGAGATCAATGACTTCTACCTGCCCAGGGAAATTTTTTGCCGCTGCTTTTGACCAGTAAACGCCCATGCCATAGGTGATGATACAGGCAGTTTCACCATCGTTGATTTTTTCTTCTTCGGCTGGTAAAACAATATTGGCTTTCCCTAAAGGAATAATATAATCAGCAGATGGTTCAGTTGTTTTCGCCTCCTCGGTGCCTGGCACTTTACTCCAATAAAGCCCTTTGTGTTCGAGCATCACCACGGGGTTTGGATCCAGGAAGGCCGCTTTCAGCAAGCCTTTCATATCGGCTGCATTGGATGGATATACGATCTTAATGCCTTTGATGGTAAGCAAGGTGCTTTCTACACTGCCGCTATGGTAAGGTCCGCCACCACCATAAGCACCTATTGGTACCCGTATGAGGGTTTGTACCGGGAATTTTCCGCAACTGAGGTAACAGCTCTTGGAAATTTCAGTCACCAGCTGGTTAAGTCCGGGGTAAATATAATCGGCAAATTGCACTTCCACAATTGGTTTTACCCCAACAGCACTCATCCCAACTGTAGAGCCAATGATATAGGCTTCCTGTATAGCGGTATTGAATACACGATGATCGCCAAACTGCTCCGCTAAAGTAGCCGCTTCCCTGAAAACGCCGCCCAGCCTGCGCCCTACGTCTTGTCCATACAAAACAGCTTCCGGGAATTGCTCCATGATTTCCCTGATGGCAAACAAGGCAGCATCAACCATGAGTACTTTTTCCTTGTTTGCAGGATTTCGCTCACCACGTTCGGTTGTAACAGGAGTGTCGGCAAAAACGTGCCGGTGTACCTGTGCAGGATCGGGATCGGCTGATGCAGCCGCCGTATCAAAATCTTCCTTCACCATATCGGCCGTTTCACGTTCGATCCTGTTCAATTCATTTTCGGTAAAGCCCGATTCTAACAGGATCTTCCTGAGCTTTGGCCCGGGATCATTCTTATATTGTTCAGCCAGTTCTTCTTCTGACCTGTAAAAATCTTTTCTAACGCCACTCGTATGATGTCCCAGCAAGGGAACCGTTGCATGAACGAGGTAAGGCTTTTTATTTGTTCGTACATCATCGATCACCTGTTGCATACTTTCATAACATTTGGCAAAATCGGTACCATCGATGCTGATGCGGGAGATGCCTTTGAATCCTTCTATGAATTCGTATGCATTGGCGGTTCGTGCTTCTGCGGCTGTAACACTGATGCCCCAGTTGTTATCCTGCACGAGGTAAATGATGGGAAGTTGATGCAATGCGGCAAACTGGAAGGCTTCACTTACTTCTCCTTCAGTGACCGAGGCATCGCCTAATGAACATATAACGATGGGAGATTCTCCGTTAGGCCCTTTCCTTAATAAAGCCGATTGAATCTTATCCAGGAATTTCAGCCCCTGTGCGACACCGGTAGTAGGGATGGCCTGCATGCCAGTTGCACTGCTCTGGTGAATGATCGTGGGTTTATCTGGTCCTCTATAATTGGGGTGGTTGTAATATTCGCGGCCGCCGGTAAAGATGTCTTCTCCTTTTGCCAGTAACTGTAACATAAGCTGGTAGGGCGAAAAGCCGAGGCCGAGCATAATGCTTTCGTCGCGGTAGTACGGACTTACATAATCGCATGTAAGTAAATGAAAAGCGGTTGCCAGTTGAATGGCTTCATGACCACGGGATGTGCTGTGAACGTATTTACAGATCGGGCGGTTGGCTTCATATGTATCTGCCATGGCCCTGGCTGTGCACATGTGCCGGTAAGCTTTTAATAATATGTCGTTATGTATAGGCATGCTAAGGCTGGCGATAGGTTATGCCGCTACACTTTATAAAACCATTGTATGCATGAAAATGTTTTGCTGCAAATGGGTATGTGGTACAAGTGAGTGACACAACGATGTTGATGTATGTTCTGCTGTTGGTTAACTAATATTCCTAAAACAACAAGAGCCACAATAGCGGCTCCTGGTATTAATTTATTGCATGGTAAATGATTCTAAAAACTTGGTGGTGAAATTTCCCGAACGGAAATTTTCATCTTTCATGAGTTGAAGGTGGAATGGTATGGTGGTTTTAATGCCTTCGATAACATATTCACTCAGTGCCCTGCTCATGGTGTTGATGGCTTCTTCCCGCGTTTGTGCTACTGATATCAGTTTGCCGATCATGCTATCGTAATAAGGTGGAATCACATAGCCTGCGTAGGCATGGCTGTCGACCCTTACCCCATGACCACCCGGTTGGTGCAAAACCGTGATCCTTCCTGGCGATGGCCTGAAATCGTTGTAAGGATCTTCGGCATTGATGCGGCATTCGATTGCGTGCATTTGCGGAAAATAAGCTTTGCCGATGATCTTTTCGCCCACGGCAATTTTGATCTGTTCTTTAATAAGATCGTAGTTGATCACTTCTTCTGTAACGCAATGTTCTACCTGTATACGGGTATTCATTTCCATGAAATAGAAGTTGCGGTGTTTGTCTACCAGGAATTCAATGGTGCCCACACTTTCGTAGTTGATGGCCTGCGCAGCTTTGATGGCAGCCTCACCCATGCGGGTTCTCAGGTCGTCGGTCATGAAAGGGGATGGTGATTCTTCTACCAGTTTCTGGTGACGGCGTTGAATGGAGCAATCTCTTTCACTGAGGTGACAAACATTGCCGTATTGATCGCCGGCTACCTGTATTTCGATGTGACGCGGCTCTTCTACAAATTTTTCCATGTAGATGCCATCGTTCTTAAATGATGCTGCCGCTTCGGCTTTAGCATTATCATAGTTTTTTTCGATTTCACTTTCTTCCCAAACCACCCGCATTCCTTTACCTCCACCGCCTGCAGTTGCTTTTAATATGACCGGGTAACCAATTTCTTTGGCAGATGCTTTGGCATGCTCTACACTTTGCAGTAATCCTTCAACACCGGGTACCACCGGAACGCCTGCTTTGATCATGGTTTCTTTAGCGGTGACCTTATCGCCCATGGCGTTGATCATATCGGGAGTGGGCCCAATAAATTTGATACCATGGTCGCCACATATCTTCGCAAACTTGCTGTTTTCGGCCAGGAAGCCATAACCAGGATGAATAGCATCTGCATTGGTGATTTCAGCAGCTGCCATGATATGGGCCATATTTAAATAACTATCGGCGCTGGCAGGTTTACCAATACAAACAGCTTCATCGGCAAATTTTACATGCAGGCTGTCTTTATCGGCGGTAGAGTAAACTGCAACTGTTTTGATCCCCATTTCTCTACAGGTACGTATGATGCGCAATGCAATTTCTCCACGATTGGCTATTAATATTTTTTTAAACATTCTGTTATTTTGACGATGAAACGATTTGAAGATTTGGTGATTTGAAGATGAA
>JAKQKY010000350.1 GCA_029560415.1 Bacteroidota bacterium
GGATCTCGGGGATCAAGCAAAAAGAAATTAAGAAAAGAAAGATTATTCATTATAAAAATCTCAATTGGATTAGAATTCTCATTTACTTAATCAGTATTACTCATTTACGATTAGCGAATTAATCCACAAATTGATTTATGACTCAAACTTATAAAGCACTTCAAACTATAAATGCCGAGCCTACTTTGCACAATAACTTGAGATAGCAACTGAACGAATACGTTGTATATCATTCGTTCAATCTCAATTGAATGAAAAATCTCATTTACGCATTCAGTAGTCTGAAGCAAATGAGTAAACAATTCAAAAGAAAAATTCAAATGCATTAAATAAATTATATATCTTAATCTTTTCTACAAGTTCAATCTTGTACCCACTTCCATCATCAAGAGATGATATTGTTTTCCGCTGTCTACCACCTGATCAAAACCGATCATTCATTTAATAACAGACGATACATGAAAAAAACATGTCCGGCTTTCTCCCGCAGTGTGATGCTCTTTTGCATGATATTTGGCGGCTTACAATTCAACAGCAGCAAGGTCTACGCTTATGAAGAAGATACACACTTTATCATGACTTATGTATTGCTCCGGTCTACCGGCTTCACGGATAAAGATGCATTATTAGTGGCCGCCATCGACCAGGGCATGGATGATTCGCCCGAAACAGTTGCTAATGGAAATGTGGGACCCGTATCGGGCGTCTATCCAAATGTAGATGAGGAATGGATCTGGCATGCGCTCGACAGTGCAGGGGAAATGACCGCAAAAGGTATCCTGGCGAGAAAAGAATTACTCTTCAACCTGGCGCTTCAGCAAACAAATTATCGATACAAACTCATCCTGCTGGGCGTGTTCTTTCACTACCAGCAAGACACCTGGGCACATCGCTATCACTGGGGCATCGGTCCGCTGGCCAAGTGGAACAAGAACCATCTTTCCTATGATGCTTTCATCACGTACAATACACCCACCGGGCATGCGAAAGACGGCCATATGCCCGACCGTCCGCCTTTTGATCCCGTATGTGCCCTGATGTGCCTGGAAGACGGTATCGGATATGCGAAGAAATTTTTGTTGCAGGTAGGCGGAACAGTTAGTCCGTTACTGGCCGATTATCAACCCATGTCGGGCGAGCTGGATGACAAATGGGATGATGACAAACAAGGAAAATATTTTAACCAGGTGAAGCTGCCCGAAGACAGTACTTCGTCAAATGCTATAGCCAGGCTATTCCTGGTAAAACTAATCCGTGCGCAGATCAACGCCTATACGTACAGCAAAACCAACCCACCGCTACCAGGGTTTCAAACACCCAACAAAGCCGATTTTGATTCGGTAAGAAGTGGTCTTCAAACAGTTTGTGATGCCTTCTCTGCTCAATTGGGGTTTATCACGATTCCTTCGCTGGAAGATAAAATAGCCATGGGCTTCAGTACAATGACCACGGCCGGTTTAATGGGAATCTATAACAATGCAGTTGTCAGCAAATTCAATGTAGACAGCATGTTGCGACCCGGAGACTTTATGTTCAAGTACCTGGGTACTGATAATAAAACGGGGTTACCAACCATTGGGGTTGTATTTGAAAAACTGATCACGGCCGGGCAGATGGTGTATAAAACCGGCTCAAGCCTCTGGAATTCAGTTGCGGGCAATGAAAACGGGCCTATGCGTAAAGCGCTAGCCAAGGGCAATCCCAATAGTGTGCACATGGGCATCTATATTGGCAATGGGCAGATCGCGGAAGCCTATGGGACTTCATTGAGCGGTGCTTCCATCAACAAATGGCATTTGTTTACCGATCACAATTACCAGACCTGGTTTGTCTTTCGTCCGAAGGATTCAACATTTGCCAGGCAGGTAACCGAAGTCGCGGCTAACTGGGCCACGGGCAGGATCAAGTACCTCATCCCTGCGCAGGCTGCTGTTACAAATTCCTGGTTTGGTCCCTCTGCAAAAGAAAAAGCATTGACTTACGGAGACGCCTACTCGACCATTGGCGGTCCACCAACCGTTTCGAAAATGTTCTGTTCACAATTTGCCATTGCGGCGGCACAAAGCACGGGCATCAGGTTATACCTCGATCCATCCAACACTCCCATCACTGCCGAACAACTTGACAAGTTACCAGCTCATTTAAAACTGGATTCCTTCTCCAGCCCGGTAACCGTTTTCGGTGAATGGGAACG
>JAKQKY010000162.1 GCA_029560415.1 Bacteroidota bacterium
GTATTGGCGGCGCTAAGGCGTTTTATTTTTCCCTGATACCAATGGCTGTATTGATGATATGTTTGTTTTTCTTTTACAAGATGCAAAAGCAAGCGAAGAACAACAATGAACTTCCGGATTTTGATTTTAAAGGCGGAGGGCTTAATAAGTAACCATGACACAAAAAGAAATATTCCAGCTAGATCCATTGTTTAACGATGTGCAGATGCAGCCCGTGTTTGCTGATGGTAAGATATTCGTGGATTGTATACCGAAAGAAGATACAGACGCAATACTGAAAAAGTATCTTGAACAAAAGGATACCAGCAGTTTCAACCTCGAAAATTTTGTGCTGGCACATTTTGACTTGCCGAAAGTGTTTGCAGGCGATTATGCCACGGACAGCAACAACAGCACCGGCGAGCATATCAATGATCTTTGGGATGTGCTTACCCGTGAGCCGGATGAAAAAAAGGGATCGCTGATCCCGCTGCCCAATCCTTATATCGTTCCCGGCGGCCGCTTTGGTGAAGTATATTACTGGGACAGCTATTTTACGATGCTGGGCCTGCAGGCGGCAGGTAAAGTGGAAATGATAGAAAACATGGTGAATAATTTTTCACATTTAATAGAAACAATTGGATTTATACCTAACGGAAACCGCACTTATTATTTAGGAAGAAGCCAGCCGCCGTTTTATTCGATGATGGTGCAGATGCTGGCTGAGTTACGGGGGAAACAAACGCTGAACGGCTACTTGTCGACGTTAGTAGCAGAGTATAACTACTGGATGAAAGGAGCAAGCGAATTAAACGACCAGTGCAATGCAATCCATCATGTAGTGCAAATGAAGGAGGGTGAATGGCTGAACCGGTACTGCGATGCTTATGACACTGCCAGGCCGGAGTCGTATAAAGAAGATGTGGAGCTTGCGCATCAATCTGTACAGGATGCTGCTGTGTTGTATAAGCATTTAAGGGCCGGGGCAGAAAGCGGCTGGGATTACAGCAGCCGCTGGTTTAAAGATGGTCAGTCTTTTTCCACCATACATACCGCTGACATTGTTCCGGTTGATCTGAACTGTTTATTGTACCATCTTGAACTTACTATTGCAGAAGCACAGGAGGTGGCTGGTAATGAATCAGCAGGCAATCAATATAAAATTGCTGCGGGTAAAAGAAAACAGGCCATCGAAAAATACTGCTGGAATGAAGCAGCTGGTTTCTTTGTTGATTATGACCTGGTATCGGCTATGCAAAAAGAAGAAATAACCCTTGGTGGTATGGCGCCATTATTTTTTAAGATCGCCACACAGGCACAGGCTGACCTGGTTGCAGAAATGATACAGGCTGAATTTTTAAAACCCGGTGGAGTGGTCGCATCGTTAAAAAATACCGGGCAGCAATGGGATGCGCCCAATGGATGGGCACCCCTGCAATGGATCACCATCATGGGTTTGGAAAATTATGGTCATCATTCACTGGCAGATACCATTGCCCAACGCTGGCTGGCGCTAAATGATAAAGTGTACGCAGCCACTGGTAAAATGATGGAGAAATATAATGTGGAAGATATCAACCAGCTGGCTGGAGGTGGTGAATATCCCGGCCAGGATGGTTTTGGCTGGACGAACGGGGTGTACCTGGCGTTAAAGCGATTTGTTGGTTCGTAA
>JAKQKY010000187.1 GCA_029560415.1 Bacteroidota bacterium
TATAAATATTGTTTACTTGAACAGATCGTAGTGAAAGATCCAACGGTTTTACTCGAAGCGCCCAAGTTAAAAAGATTGTTGCCAGATATCCTTGCCTTTGAAGAAATTGAGGCCATCATTTCAGCAATCGACCTCAGTACACCCGAAGGAGGCCGCAATAAGGCCATACTGGAAACGATGTACAGTTGCGGACTTCGGGTAAGCGAACTCGTTAACCTCAAGATCAGTTGCCTGTACCTGGAAGTGGGCTTCATCAAAGTGATCGGGAAAGGGGATAAGGAACGACTAGTGCCTATTGGTGCCGACGCTATCAAGTACATCAACATTTATAAGAACAATATCCGAACGCATACACCCATCGTCATGGGCCAGGAAGATTTTCTTTTTCTAAACAGGCGAGGTCATAAGCTCAGCAGGGTAATGATCTTCCTTATCCTCAAAGCCCTGGTGAAAAAAGCAGGCATCAACAAAAACATCTCCCCGCATACCTTCCGACATTCATTTGCCACTCACCTCGTTGAAGGTGGCGCCGACCTCAGGGCAGTACAGGAAATGCTCGGGCACGAAAGCATCACCACAACCGAGATATACACCCACCTCGACAAGGAATTTCTTAGAACCACTTTACAGCAGTTTCATCCGGCGTTTAAATAATGAATGATTTTTTTGAGAGGGGAGTTCGATAAACCGTTTCTCGTTTCTCGTTCTGTTCTAATATGCATTATCCGTGTCATCTGCGTCATCCGTCCAATCCGTGTATCCATTTTTGTTTTTACCACAAAGAACACAAAGTTTTGAAATACAAGATCACGAAGGCACTATATGAAGAAACTATATCAAGTTGAAGTCAAAATATTCAATATTCAAAAATCAATATTCAATATCAAACATCCTCTATCCTGCATCCCGGATCCCGCATCCTCATCATCCCTTCCCCTCCACCAACACATCCTGCGCAGGAAAAACAGACATCTCGTATTGTTTATTGGAAACACGGCGACGATAGTTTTTAAAAAGACTCTGCCAACGGAGTTTGAGTACCCCAAGGATGCCTTCTTTTACAATCCCTTTATTCATCTTGCTGGCACCAAGCTTACGGTCTTTGAAAGTAATAGGAACTTCTTTGATACTGAATCCGAGCTTCCATGCGGCGAATTTCATTTCTATCTGGAACGCATACCCGACGAAACTGATTCCATCGAGATTCATGGCTTCCAGTACTTCGCGTTGATAACATACAAAGCCAGCCGTAGGATCCATCACCGGCATCCATGTAATAATGCGGGTGTACATGGAAGCGCCTTTAGATAAGGCAATGCGGTTCGATGGCCAGTTTTCTACAGCGCCACCTTTTACATAACGTGATCCTATTGCCACCCCGGCGCCATCTGCACAGGCAAGGTATAAGCGTTGAAGATCTGCAGGGTTGTGCGAAAAGTCAGCATCCATTTCAAAAATGAAACGATAACCTTTTTTCAGCGCCCACTTAAAACCATGGATATAAGCAGTTCCGAGGCCAAGTTTACCTCTTCTTTCTTCTAAAAATAACTGTCCGGGAAAAACGGGGAATAATGATTTAACAATGGCGGCGGTACCATCTGGCGAACCGTCATCTATCACCAAAACATGAAAATCCTGCTGCAGGTTTATAACAGCAGTTATAATGGCTTCAATGTTCTCTTTTTCATTGAATGTTGGTATAATAACGATTTTCTCCAAGTTGCCTGACTAAAGGGTCTGCCAAATTTAATATTAAAATTCAGCGGATATGTAATATAAATAGATTTGGTTTACTATTTAATTATTTTTTAACAAGGTACGATTGAGCAATTCTGTAAGCTTTTGCTTGGTATGCAGCGGGAAATCGCCCTTCATCATCCAGTCGTAGTATTGAGGCTCAGATTTCAATACATCACAAACCGGGCGCCCTTTGAATTTGCCAAAATTGAACACTTCAACTCCCTTGTCATCAAAAGAAAAACGGCGTGCATAATCAACGACTTTTTCTTCGCCAATGGTTGCCAGGATTGAATCTACTGAATTTCCCAGCTGTTGATAACGTTCCAGTTGCGACATCAATACGTCGATCGTAGCCTGAACATCTGCCTCTGCGCTATGTGCATCAACCAGTTCTTTCTGGCAATAGAATTTATAGGCAGCGCTAAGTGTCCTGGGTTCCATGCTGTAAAAAATATGCTGTACATCTATCATGCGGCGGTTGCTGAGATCTACATCCATACCGGCCCTCAGGAATTCTTCCATGAGCATGGGGATGTCGAAGCGGTTGCTGTTATATCCACCTAAATCAGAATTCTCAAGGTATTGTTTTATCTCGTTTCCTGCTTGTTTGAAGGTAGGGGCATCTTTCACCATTTCATCTGTAATGCCATGAATATCAGTCGATCCCTTTGGTATGGGCATCTGTGGATTGATGAGTTTGCGTTTAACCTGCCGGCTGCCATCAGGGGATACTTTTACGATGGCAATTTCAACAATGCGGTCAGTTGAAAGGTTAATACCGGTCGTTTCCAGGTCGATAAAGGCAATCGGGCGCTTCAAATCTAGCATGAGTTTTGTATTGGGGGTATGTGAATGAAAAAGGGAGTTCCAGGTTACAAATGTATGTCAGTATATCCAAACAATTTTGGAGGCAAATGTAATTTTATTGGCAATTTTTCGTTTACCGTTCATATATTATCTTTGCAAAACATAAAAACCCAAAGAATGAGAAGAATATTTTTAACCGGTGCGCTGGTTATCGTTGCGATTGCATTATTAACAGGTTGTGGCGGAAGCAGAAAATTAGGCTGTCCTTCTGTTGCAAAAAGTACAACATCTACCCAACAGGCTAATTCCTGATGAACTGGAATGAAATAACCCAGGACAAAACCATTGAGGATATCATCAACCGTTCGGCGCAGAAACATCAATTGATCTTCAAGCACAGTACCCGTTGTTCTATCAGCAGTATGGCAAAGAACCGTCTCGAAAGAAGTGAAGCGCCTTCTTTGGTGGAGTTTTATTACCTTGATCTTATCAAATTCAGAAGTATTTCCAAACAGATCGAGGAACGCTTTCATGTGAAGCACGAATCACCGCAGGTATTGTTGATCAGGAATGGGGAGTGCATTTATGAAGAAAGCCATAATGGAATCAGCATGGATGAAATCATTGAACAGTCAGGTAAGGAAGTATAAACAGATAGATCATTAGTTCCTTGTAAAATCTTCGACTCCCATCCGGGAGTTTTTTGTTTTTAGGAACTTCCCGCATATGAAAATGATGTATATTTAATTGTGCTAAAACGCAACAGTGTTATTGGTTCCATTCTTCAATACCTTAACCATGTACTTTTTATTGAGAAAAATTAAACAGGGTTCCTTGATCCTGCCAATTAACATTTTACTGCTATTAAATATCTTCCAACTTACGGCAACTGCTCAAACAAAACTGGCAGGTGTTACTTACAGGGGAGGTGAGCAATATGGAAGTATTTTTAATATGGTTCCCGGCGAAACAGATTTTTCAAACCAACGTAAC
The DNA here is from genome assembly GCA_029560415.1 of Bacteroidota bacterium. GTDB lineage: Bacteria > Bacteroidota > Bacteroidia > Chitinophagales > Chitinophagaceae > Ferruginibacter. The sequence goes on from JAKQKY010000187.1 coordinate 3,541, forward strand.
TTCCAGGGCAATGGTGGATTTGCCGCCCACGATGTAAAAATGGTGGAGGTGAGCAATGGCCGTTTTTTCGGAATGACAAAATATGGAGGACAGGATAGCCGGGGTGTACTATTTGAATATAATGCAGCAACCAATACCTATATCACGCGACTAAGCTTTACCGGTAGTAACGGTGCCGAACCAGGCGGAGGGTTGTTCAAGGCTTCCAATGGTAAACTCTATGGCATGACGGAAAGAGGAGGCGCCACAGACCAGGGCATCATCTTTGAATACGATTACAACAGCAACCGGTTTATTAAGAAGATAGATATGACCACGGCCAATGGCAGCCGACCGCTGGGAACGTTCATACAAGCTCCCAACGGAAACTTACTGGCCCTTACCTGGGGCGGGGGCAGCGGGGGAACCGGCGCATTGATCGAATATGACTACAACAGCAACGTATACACGAAAAAAATCGATTTTGTACAGGCATCAGGCATAAGGCCATCGGCCAACCTGCTGCTGGCATCCAATGGAAAATATTACGGACTGGCCGCAGCCGGAGGTACTTCCTTCAGGGGTGTACTTTTTGAATATGATTATGCTGCCAATACATACAGCAAGAAAATAGATTTCACCCAGGCAACCGGTGCTACGCCATATGGCAGCCTGGTGGAAGGCGCCGGTGGCGTGCTATATGGAATGACGAACCGGGGTGGAAACAGTGATGCCGGTGTGATCTTTTCTTACAATTTCACCAGCAGTGCCTTTACAAAAAAGATCGACCTGGATCCTGTTATCGGTTCCGAACCTTTAAGCGAATTGTTTAAAGCACCCAGCGGAAAATATTACGGCCTTACTTCCAAAGGAGGTGTGAATGGAAAAGGTGTTTTGTTTGAATACGACGCCATCGGCAATACGTTTACCCAAAAAATAAACTTCTCTGATTCCCTGGGTTATGAACCATTGGGCCCATTGATGCAGGCTACTAACGGTAAGCTGTATGCGGTGACGAGCCAGGGTGGATTGTCACACAGCGGGGTGGTATTCGAATTCGATGTCAATGCCAGCCAATATGCGATCAAGGCCCATATCGGGCATTTTGATGAAGGTGCTTACCCTAATGGCGGACTCGTACAGGCTTCGAACGGAAAATTATTCGGAGCCACTTCCTGGGGAGGCATGTTTGGAAAAGGCGTGATCTATGAATACGATGTGCAGGTGAATGGTTATACTAAAAAGATCGACCTGGGCAATGAAATCGGGATCGTATTTAACGGCTCCTTTGTAGAAGCAACGCCGGGAAAATTGATCGCAGCAGTTACGTATGGGGGCAATAACGGAACCGGCAGTATTTTAGAGTATGACTACAATGCAAATGTATTAACCCTTAAGCTCGACCTGGTGGACACCCTCAATGGAATAAACCCGATCGGTGCAATGGTAAAGGCCGCCAATGGAAAATTTTATGGCACCTGCATTGCCGGAGGAATTCATTTTGATGTAAATACCAGCAATTCCGGCAGCGTCATTTTTGAATACGATTATGCTACCAATACCTACACAAAGAAAATTGACCTATCCCTGGCCAATGGCACTTCCCCGTTTGGCGCCATGGTAGAATACAATGGAAAACTATACGGTACCACTTCGGAAGGTGGCAGCGGAAGGGGTGTGTTGTATGAATATGACTATATCAATAACGTATATACGAAGAAGATCGATATGAATGCAACTACAGGTTCAAGGAGTAATACTACCCTGCAGCTTGCCCCAAATGGAAAGATGTATGGCCTCGCCCAGGCGGGAGGTTCTTCCGACCTTGGAACCCTGTTTGAATATGATCCGTTGAACAATATATGCACAAAGAAGATAGACTTCAACGGACCAAACGGTAGATTTCCTTCAGGCTCCATGATGCTGGCATCGAACGGGAAAATGTATGGGGTGATTGGGAATGGGGGAACCCTTGATAAAGGACTTGTTTTTGAATATGATTATTTAACCAATAACTATATTGTAAAAAAATTACTTACAAACGCCAGTGGTTATGGCAGCAATTATGGCAAACTGGTAGAGGTGACAGCTCCATGCAGCATTGCTTCCCAGCCGGTTATCATCACCAACAACACAACAGTCTGCACGATCCTGCCCTTTACACTTAGCATTGACCAGGGTTCCCTGAATGGCGCTGCTAACTGGGTTTGGTATGCAGGTTCCTGTGGGGGCACACCGGTAGGAACCGGAACAAGTGTGAACCTTTCCCTTACCGAGGGTACAACCTATTATGTAAGAGGTGAAGGAGGATGCGCTGTTACCGGGCCATGTGGCAGTATCATCATGGATGCGGTAACGTCGGTTGTGCAATCGGTGAACATTACAGCAAATACCTCCAATACGGTCTGCGCAGGCACAGCCGTTTCGTTCACTGCAACGCCCATCAACGGGGGAGACAATCCTGTTTACCAATGGAAAAAGAATGGAGTGAATGTGGGTACTAACAGTAACCAATACTCGAATAATGCGTTGGCGAACGGCGATGTGATCACCTGTGTACTCAGCAGCAGCATTCAATGTTTAACAACGCCTACGGCTACCAGCAACGCCATCACATTCACGGTGAACCAGGCAACCCTGAGCGCCGCTACAGTAAGTGTTTGCGAGGCCGATCTGCCCTATACCTGGAACAACGTGGCCTATACACAACCAGGTACTTATTCCAAATCATTTATCAATGCGGCGGGTTGTGATTCAACTGCGTTTCTTCAGCTTACGGTGAAAACAACTCCTGTTGCAGGCATCATCAATAACAGTGGTACCACCCAGCTCAATTGCAATCTAACGGCCATCAGCGTAACGGCTACCGGCGGTACTGCTTATCAATGGAGTAACAGCCTGGGTAACAATGCCAATGCATCCATCACAGCTGCAGGTACCTACCAGGTGATCGTTACATCGGCCAATGGCTGTACGGCCCAGGCAAGTATAACGACTACGCAGAACCTAAGTGGCCCGGCTGCACCGGAATCTATTTCAGGTCCGGTGAATGTATGTGCCTATGAAGGAACGGCCGATGTACTTACCTATACAGCAGTTGCAGTACCAGGCGCCACCAGTTATCAATGGACCATCCCACCGACGGTTAACCTGTTGTCAGGCCAGGGAACCAACAGCATAACGGTAACCATTGGGAGCGGATTTACGGCCGGTGCCAATAAGCAACTCAGGGTAAAAGCAGTGGCGCCTTGTGGCACCAGTGTGTTTGCGATCTTATACCTGGCTGCCTCGGCACCAGCAATCCCGCAAATGATCACAGGCCCGGATGATGTTTGCCCCTACCTTGGTACCGCCACCGAGGTCATGTACAGCATTGCACCGGTTGCCGCAGCTTCAGGCTACCAGTGGACCGTACCCGCTGGCGTGACCATTACAGAGAACAATGGCACCAGCATCAAAGTAACTTTTGCAACAAACTTTGTAACCAGCGTTATCAGCATTAGATCGATCAACAATTGTGGTACCAGCGCAGCAAGGAGCATAACGGTAAGGCGTGTGTCACCGGCTACACCCGGGTTAGTAACGGGCGTTTCCAATGCCTGTGTATTTATCCCTTCTGTCTCAAATCCATCCGGTATCATCGCCCGGTATAGTGTACCCAAACGAGAGGATATAACTACTTATAACTGGACTGTTCCGGCGGGTACCAGCATTGTGTTGCATGGAAGTACAGATACAACAGATTATATTGATGTACAGTTTACTGCAGGGTATTCTAACGGAAATATAACGGTATCGGGAAGTAATAATTGCGGCAATAGTTCTACTCCACGTATTTTCAAGCTTTCCCGCATCAATCCTAATAAACCGGGAAACATCCTTACAACAATCATTCAAACATGCCCTGAAAGGATCATCAGGTATTCAATTGATGAATTACCTTCCAACGCAGGCGGTTTATTATGGGATCATTATTTCTCACAGGAAGGGGTAAACGTAGTAAGCGGACAAGGAACTTTAGAGTATACCTTGTCCTTTCCTCCAACCGCCAACCTGGGAGGCATCTTTGTTTCAGGGGTGAATGGTTGTGCCATCAGTGGCCCCAGGAATATAACGGTTAACCTGAGGCCATGCGCCGGTTCATTGCCAAGGGAAGGGAATGAAGATCATAAAAAAGAAGCGATACTCTTCACCAGTAATCTGCAGGTTGATGTTTCACCCAATCCAACAACAGCCTTTTTCAATATCAACATAAACTCGGGTAGTAAAGTGCCCGTAACCTGCCAACTGATGGACATTAGTGGTAGAATATTGAAAACGATGCAACCAATGCCAGGACGATCTTTCAGGGCAGGGGATGGACTCAGGCCGGGAACCTACCTGCTGCAAACCATTCAGGGAAAGACAAGGGTTATGACTAAACTGGTTAAATTATAAATAACCCGTTTCTGATATAACCCGTTTCTTGTTTCTCGTTTCTCGTTATGTTCTAATAAGCTTATCCGTGGTCATCCGCGTCATCAGCGTCATCCG
>JAKQKY010000259.1 GCA_029560415.1 Bacteroidota bacterium
AATAAAGAGATAGAGCTATACAATCAAGCCAATACAAACCCTTAGTATTTTGCGAATAGCAACACTTTGGGTTCATTGGGGTATGCTTCGGGGTAATGTTCGCTCATTTGTGAATTACAAACAATCGTAACGTTGTTTTCCCTTTCAAAATCCAATATAATTTGGTTGATTTTAACTGACAGGTTATAGATACTTTCCCGTCTTGCAATAAATCCCTTTGCTTGTCTTACATTGATATTATTTTGACTTGTGTCGCTTGAATCATTGACTGGTAGCGGTTCCCCTGCATCCAGTCCCTCTTGAGTAGTCATGTCGTAGATTTACTACAATTAATACATATTGAGGGCTACATTGAACGTATTTTTACGGATGTACATTTGCAATGAAAATTTAGCTGACCAATGAACTTACCAAACAACAACTATAGAATCCTTGTTGTTGATAGTTCCTTGATCGTTGCAGACAGATTGAATGCCTTGTTAAAAGATCTTGAATGCGTACAATTGGTTTCAAGAGCATATTCTTACAAACAGGCATTGGAGTTACTGGCCAGGGAAACGTATGAAGTTGTTTTGTTGGATAGCCAGTTACCCGACCAGAGTGGGTTCGATCTGTTGGCATTTATAAAAAAGAATTACCCCGAAGTAAAAACGATCATGCTCACCAATCAATCGAGCGTATTGTATCGAAATAAGGGGTTACAGATGGGAACAGATCATTTTATCGACAAATCGAGTGAGTTTGAATCAGTGGCGCAGATTATAAATAATTATGCAGTAGGATATCAAATGAATTAAAACTATGAAAGACCGAATAGTATTGAAATCGGTTTAGAACTATGAAGTAACCCCCCCAACAAAGTATTCCAATTCCTTGAAATGATTGTACAATCAGAAGCCGGTAAAATCTTACCGGTTTTTTCATGTATATATCCTGTCAATCGCTCCCTTGTATTTTTCCATGATCACTTTGCGTTTAAGCTTCAACGTTGGAGTCAGTTCGCCTGTTTCAATGGTCCACTCCTCCGGTATCAGTTCAAATTTCTTCACCTGCTCTACGTGGTTGAAAAACGTATTGAACGATTCGATCAGTTGTTTATATAATTCCAGCACCTTGGGATGGTGAATGGCATCTACATTACTGGTAAAGGGTATTGCTTTATGTCGCATCCATTCTTTCAGGTTTGGCATAGAAGGAACGATAAGGGCACCTACAAATTTCTGGTCGGCTCCAACCACCATCATCTGCTCCACGAATGGCGATTCCTTCATCTTGTTTTCAATGGGCTGCGGAGCCACATATTTACCCCCGCTTGTTTTAAAAAGTTCTTTTTTACGATCGGTGATGCGGAGATATTTTCCGTCTTCAAAAACACCAATGTCGCCGGTATGTAACCAGCCATCAATCACGGTTTCGGCGGTAAGCTTCGGCTGTTTGTAATAGCCCATCATCACGCTGGGGCCTTTCACACAGATCTCTCCATCTGGCTCCAGTTTTACTTCCTGTCCTTTGATCACAAGCCCTACCGTTCCAAATTTGGTGCCGCCTTTCCCGAGGCAATTAACACTGATGGCCGGGCTGTTCTCTGTTGGTCCATATCCTTCATAAATGGGAATTTTGGCTGCAGTAAAAATGCGCAGCAACCTTACCTGGCAGGCGGCGCTGCCGGTAACGATCAGTTCAACGCGGTTACCTAATGCTTCCCGCCATTTACTAAAAATGAGTTTATTGGCGAGTGCCAGTTGTGCATTATACCAAATGCCACCCGATTTGTTATTGTCATAATCATTGGCGAGGCGAACGGCCCAATCAAATAAAGATCTCTTAACGCCGGTAAGCTCTGTTCCCTTGGCCATGATCTTTTCATACACTTTTTCCAATAGTCTTGGAACGGTACAAAAAAGATGCGGCCTTACTTCTTTCAGGTTTTCGCCGATGGTATCCATGCTCTCGGCGTAATAGATGGAGATGCCGCTGCAGATATATACATACGAGATCATCCTTTCAAAAATATGATTGAGGGGCAGGAAACTTAGTGCCCGTGCATTTACATTGTCGTGGAAGGGAAAGGTGATCTTTGCATTGATCACATTGCTTACGATGTTATGATGACTGAGCATAACGCCCTTAGGCGTTCCCGTTGTACCCGACGTATAAATGATGGTAGCACAATGCGTGGGTAATATGCTCTTCTTGATATCAGTAACGCGTTGTTCATCTGCCGGCCCGATGCCATTCAGCAGTTTTTTCCAATGATCTACACCGTTCAATTCATCAAAGCAGTAAACGTTGATGAGTGATGGAACCCGGTCGCGGATATTGTTCACTTTTTCTAAAATGTCCTGGCCACTTACGAAAACATATTTTAAAGCCGCATCATTGAAAATGAATTCCAGTTCATTGATGTTGGTGGTTGGATAGATGGGGCAGAGAACAGTACCGATCTGCTGGCAGGCAAGGTCCAGGATCAGCCATTCGGTGCGGTTACGGGAAATGATGCCGATCTTATCCTGGTTTTCAACGGTCATGTCGTTGCCACCAAGTCCGAGTTTCAGCAGCCCTGCACTTAAAGCATTTGACATCGACACAACTTCGGCCGTACTCAGCGTATACCATTCACCGTTTTCTTTCCCTGCCAGCATATCTGCTTTAGGAAATTTTTCCAGCTGGTAGCTGATAAAATCAAATAATCTGAATTGTTCATTCATTTGCATAGCAATCGTTCACGGTTATATAATGTGCAATCGTATCCTGCCGGATGACCCGGTTATTGAATTAACACCTGGGTCAGGGTTTTTTGTTCTTCAGTTTCTCATATTCTTTTTCAACGAGGCCGTTCTTATCACCTCCATAGGCATCCATGTATTGAAACAGGAGCCCGATTCCCCATCCGAGCATTGACCATAAGGGCCAGGGCATTCCTGTATTCACGCCATGCCGACCGGCAGTGAACCACCAGATAAGCCATAGAAAAGCATTCACAATAAAATAGGAAGCGAGGCTGCGTTGAAAATCGGCCCGTTTCTTGGCAAGCCGCCATAATTTTTCATCCCTTTGTTCTTCCATGATTATCGATTTAATTGATGCTGACCTGAGTTTACTGTTCTAAGTTATATAAAAAAAGCCATCGGTGCGATAGGGGCAAAAAATTTACAGGTTACCGTGGCAATTTCAAAAATTGGCATACGATAAATATCATGGTACGTTTTCAGGCTTTCATTTATCAGGGCGTATCATATGCGATCCCGATTATATTAATTTAAACTAACAGCAAATCGTCATTGCGAGGAACGAAGCAATCTATGTATTTGGTTCAATTATCATCATTGTGAAAGATTGCTTCGTTCTTCGCAATGACGCATCTTTAGTTGATACAACAGAAACAAGACTTTTTTTATTATCGCAATACGTTAAGTGATATCTAAATAAATGACAGGTCACCTGGGGAATCTTTTCCCCTTTAACAATTAAATATCTGAAATTTTGTACGTGATATAGTGCGTTTTTTTTGGCATTAAAGTTGGCCTGCAACTTTAAAATATACAGCATGAAAATATTTGGAATCATTCTTATCGCTGCCGGCATTTTAATGTTGGTATTCAGGGGATTTAATTTTACACAGGAAAAAAATGTTGTCGATATCGGTCCGATTGAGATCAATAAAAAGGAGAATAAAACGGTAGCCTGGCCGATGTACGCAGGCGTTATTGCACTGGTTGGAGGAGTTGCTTTGATTCTTTTTGACCGGAAAGCTAAATCGGCCTAACACAACGTAGCCACTTGTGGGATCGTTTAGTGAAACTTTGAAAGTATACTGTAACAGTTATGGATAAAGGCTTTCGCTGACATTTGCCGGTTGGGTCAATGATATACGGGCTTGAGGGGCATTTTAAATACCCGGCCTTTCTGGAAGTTTGTAAAGCGGCTATATTCTTCTGAATGGGCGACGGTCCAGTTTTGAAAGGCAGCCAGGTTTTGGGATGAGCCGAAGATCCATTGATTATAGGCATCAAACAATCCTTCCCTTAACAGTTGTTGCTGGTATTGAAATAATTTGTAAGGCAATGCTGTATGATCCCAATCCAGGATAAAGCGTGTACGGATCATCGTGAGTGTTTCTGCATTGATGCCCTGGTTGGCAACAGCGGTTTGCTTATTCATGTTGGCCAGGAATGCTTTGCTGAAAGAACTCTTTGATGTTTGATTCCGGCCGATCTCGGCGTTTTCAAAAAGCTTCTTATAATCTTCCAGCAGCATGTCTTTGACCTCGGCTGTTTTATTGCCAAATGGTTCCATGTTGATAAAGATCTCTGCATATATCAATGCCCAGCTGATGTTGCCGGTAGCATGGTAGTATTTGGCAGCGTTAAAATAGTTCTTCGGGTAGGCGGGGTCGGCAGTAATGCCTTTTTCCCATTGGCCAATGGCATCTGCATCTTTAAGGTCGCGTAACAATTCACCAAGTTCGTTGTAGAGGGGCCCGCTATCACGAAATCTCTTAATGCCTTTACGGTACATTTTCTCCCCGTCTTTTGCCATATTCAATTCTTTGTAAATGCTGCCGGCTATCTGGTAGCATTGATCATCAGCATCATCGCGGTCGAGCAGGGGTTTGATGGTTTCCAGCGCCTGGGAATAATTTCGTTGTAAAAAATAGCCAAGGGCCAGGTCTTTGGAAATTGAAGTATTGTTGGGATCCAGTTGCAGGGCACGGTTCAATACCAGTACGGCATTGGCATAATCCTGCTGGCGAAGAAATTGATTGGCGGTTTCCTGCAGTTGTTTGCTGTCTTGCGGTTGCGCCTGTGCACAGGAGACGATCAATAATAAAACAATGAGCAGCCTGCTTTTTTTCATGGCATAAAGATAAAAAAGATCCTCAGGTAAGCCTGTATGAAACTTAATCAATCAGGTGGGTAAGCAATCCGTCTCTTAATTTAGGTTCAAACCAGGTGCTTTTTGGCGGCATTACATTTCCACTGTCGGCGATATTGAACAATTGTTCAATGCTTACCGGGTGTAGGCTGATGGCAAGGGCCATTTCACCACTGTTCACTCTTTTTTCCAGTTCTTCAAGTCCGCGTATGCCTCCGACAAAATCAATTCTTTTATCTGTACGCTGATCTTTGATGTCAAGGATCGGGCTGAGCAGGTTTTCCTGCAGGATGCTTACATCTAAAATGCCAATAGGGTCGTTGGTATAGGTACCTTCTTTGGCCGTTAATTTATACCATTGGCCATTGATATATAAACCGAAATCATGCAATGCTTCGGGTCGGTATGCTTTGTCTTTTTTTGAAAGGGTAAATTTATCTTCCAGTTTTTGTAAAAATGTTTCTGCATCCATTCCATGAAGGTCTTTCACCACGCGGTTATAATCCATGATATGCAGTTGGTTCGAAGGGAATAAAGTGGTCAGGAAGTAATCAGCGTTTTCAGTTGCATTGTTTCCAAGCGCCTGGCGCACTTTAGCGGCCGAAGCAGCACGGTGATGCCCGTCGGCAATATAACTGCAGGGAACCAGTGTTTTAAAGAGATGAGTGATCTTTTCAATCGTGGCATCATCATTCACGATCCAGATGCTGTGTTGTACCTGGTCTTCTGCGGTAAAATCGTATTGCGGATTTTTTTCTGATGTCCATTTGGAAATCAACTGATCGATAGCGTCTACATTCTTATATGCAAGGAATACATTACCTGTTTGTGCCCCGGTTGTTTTAATGTGATTGATGCGATCGAGTTCTTTTTCCGGGCGGGTAAATTCGTGTTTCTTGACCAGGTCGTTTTCATAATCATCTACCAGGCTTCCACAAACCAAACCTGTCTGGCTTTTGCCATTCATTTTTAGCCGGTAGATATAATAACATGGTTTGCTTTCCCGGAACAGGATATTCCGGCTGATGAATGCCTGCAGATTTTCCTTGGCTTTATCGTACACTTTCTGGGAATGAACATCGGTGTCTTCAGGAAGATCTATTTCACTTTTGGTGATATGCAGGAATGTTGATGGATTGCCCTGTGCTTCAACCTTGGCTTCCCGGCTGCTTAACACATCATATGGTTTGGAGGCTACCTGCCTGGCCAGTTGTGCTTCGGGTCGTAAAGCTTTAAAAGGTGATACTGTTATCATGCAATGCGGTTATTATGTGCCCGGCAAAAATAATCTTTACCTGCCAAGCTTATTTTTTTATGATTGATTATTATTTCTTAAACGTTTTCATCGCATCCACCAGCACCTGCACACTGCTTATTGGCAGCGCATTGTATAGGGATGCCCTGAAACCACCCGACAGCCTGTGGCCTTTGATGCCAACGATGCCCTGCGCTTTCGCATGATCAAGGAAATCTTTTTCCAGCATTGGATCATTCATCACAAAACAAACATTCATCTTACTTCTGTCAGCCTTATTCACGGTTCCGGTAAACAACTCATTCCGGTCGATCTCATCGTATAATAAATCGGCTTTTTCAATATTCTTTTTTTCAATGGCCGCAACGCCTCCCAGTGCTTTCAGCCAGCGAAGCGTGAGCATGCATACATACACAGCAAATACCGGAGGTGTATTCAACATACTGCATTCATTGATGTGATTGCGGTAATCCATGATTGTCGGGATGGGTCGTTTGATCTTCCCAAGTATATTTTTATTCACCACCACCAGGTTCACACCCGCCGGCCCCATGTTTTTTTGTGCACCTGCATAAATGAGGTCAAACGCATTAAAATCAAGCTGGCGGCTCAGGATGTCGCTGCTCATGTCGGCAATCAGCGAGTTGCTGGTCTTGGGTATCGATTGCCATTGGGTACCATAAATGGTATTGTTTGTAGTGATATGGAAGTACCGGGCATCATTGGGTACAGCAAAATCGTTTGGGATGCATTTATAGTTCTTTTCTTTTGAACTGCACACTATATCTACTTTCCCAAAAAGCTTTGCTTCCTTGATGGCTTTGCTGCTCCACACACCGGTATCGGCGTATGCCGCGGTATCCTTCGCATCCAGCAGGTTCATGGGAACCTGCATAAACTGCGTGGAGGCCCCACCGTGAAGAAACAGTACCTCGTGCTGATCGTCCAGTTGCATCAGTTCCCGAACAAGCGAACGGGCTTCTTCCATTACAGCCGAAAACTCGGGTGTTCTGTGTCCCAATTCGAGGATCGATAATCCTGAATCATTAAAATTTAAAACGGCGGCAGCGGCCTGTTCAAATACTTCTTTCGGTAATATGGAAGGCCCTGCATTAAAATTATGTACCACTGCTGCTGAATTTAGTAAAGGCGTGTTTTTTTGAGCTGCAAAAGTACCTAATTCAAAATTAAAAGCGGGGATTATTGCGTTAGAATTCAGGAGAGGTCCTCACCAAGAAGCTTAATGAGCAAAGAGTGGATTTGGATTGGCACAAAAGGTAAATACCAATGCCGAAAAGGATTATCCGGGTATTGAAATATGATGGCAATGCTTATTCTTCCTGCCGGCCGATCATTTTCCCGCCTTTTTTCCAGGAATCGTTCAATTCTTCAAAATCTTTGAGGTCTTTTTCGGTGAATTTCTGTTTAACGAGCCCTTTGAGATCGGGTTGCCCGGCATTGATCCATGCGGTATACCAGAAAGATGCAATTGCGGCGATGGATTGTCGCATGCGCCGCTCGATCATGCCATCAAGTTTTTTATTGAATGCAATGGTAAAAGCAGATGAGTACTGTCGAATGACCACGCCGTTTCTTTCTTCGAATGAATATTTCTGATCGGGTGCAAACTGGCTGGTAAGATCCCGCTCAAATTTTAAAACGCTGTCGCTTGCTTTGGCGCTTTCCAACACGCGTGTCCAGATGAAATCGCCCGGGTCGGCAATATAACTTGCCTTGCCAATGAAGAAATCGAATTGTTTTTCGGCCAGGAGTTCGGGCACGCGGCTTTCCCAAAATCCATGAATGCCTTTCTGGTTGGTGAGCTGCCCGTTGTGGTTGCTGCTGGCATGCAATGGTACATGTGCATCTGCAATGTAATGACCAATTTCAGCACTGTTCTTCATGATGCGGGTATAGTTCTTTTCTTTGAACGCATCGGTAAGTCGTTGCAGCATCACCTGTACATGCCATGGTACAATACCATGTGCCCGCACAGAATCTTCTGTAAATTTTTCAATGGCATCTTTCCATTTTCGGGGCAATGACGTATACGGGTATTCGCCGTAATGGTCAATATCTATATAATGCCTGGGGCCTTCTTCCGGGATGGCATATCTTCTTTTATCGGGGTCAACAGAATGTTCGCTGAGGAAGCTGATGTTTTGTTTATATAAAACCATCATCTCGGGCGGCAACAGGTAAACGGCATAATGGTTTATTTTCTGGTGGGCATAAAATCCCCAGCAGAAACAGGGGAGATAAGCTACCAGCAGCAACGAACAAAGTATGATAAAACGGGAAGCCCTTTTCATTGTTTACAATTGATCTTTTAAATGTAAGCCATTTTCGGGAATATGTAATTCTCCTTCAGTGTATACCGTTAGTGAGCAGGTTTAATTTTTCAAGCGCAGCTTTATTTATTCTTATCCTCATCTTCAACATGCGTAACACCACCACTCACCGCAAATTTCATCGTTTGTGCGCTGCTGATGTTGTTAATGGGTTTAACCCTTGATTTAGGTATAATATATACATTGCCCGCCACTGAATAGGCCATGGGAATGTATACAGCCACAAAATCTTTTAACCCAAAATCGCTCATGTCGTTCCGGGTGATGAATCCCATTCTCCACACATCATTGTCATCTACATTGGCCAGTACATTCTGGGTGAATTTCTTTTTGTCGCCTGCAAAGGCTTCAAAAAAATCACGGGTAGTTGAATAAATATGTTTTAAGCCGGGAGTTTTCTGCATGAGTTTATCCATGAAGCTAAGGATGCGCCCGGTGATGAAAAATGAACTGAAATATCCAATGACGATCAATACCAGGATGATCAATACAAAGCCAACCCCATAATTCTGTACATGCACCACGCCTTGCTCATCTACATGCGTAAATATGGGGATCCATCCATCAATGGTGGAAACCACGAAATATAGAGCATAAGCTGTAATGGTGATGGGGGCCAGCACCAACAGTCCTTGTAAAAAATATTGAAGCAGCTTTTTATATTTAAATCCCTTTTCCATAAAAATGATTAAGATTCAAAGATACTTTAATGCGGCTGAACGGTTGAAAATAAGCCGTTTAATAAGCGCTACAGGCTCGTTAATAACAGGTTTCAAACGTTTAACCGCCGTTAAGAAATTGTTACGAATGGTAAAATATCCTGATGGAAACTTTGGTTACGGAAAAAGTTTCCGTAGTTTTGCGTCCTTATTATGACAGAAATATTATCAATCAGTGACCGGATCAGGCAACAGGCACATGATTTATTCATGAAGTACGGGTTGCGCAGTGTGAGCATGGATGATATAGCCACTAATCTTGGCATCAGCAAGAAAACGATTTACCAGTATTACGCCGATAAAGATGCGCTCGTGGGCGCCGTTGTGGATACGATCATCGGGTATAACAAATCATGCTGCGAAATTGACCAGCAGAATGCCGACAATGCCGTGCATGAACTTTTCCTGGCCATAGAATTTATGATGGAAATGTTTAAGTCCATGAATGGCTCCATCTTGTTTGACATGCAGAAGTATCACCCGGCCGCATTCCAGAAATTCGCCCGGCACAAGAACGACTATTTATATACAGTGATACGGGAAAACATTTATCGTGGTATTCGTGAAGATCTCTACCGGCCCGAATTAAAAACGGATATCCTTTCCCGTTATCGTGTAGAAAGCGTGATGCTGCCCTTTAATCCTGAGCTGTATGGCAAGTTGAAATCGAGCCTGGCCGAAATACAGGAAGAGATCACCATCCACTTCTTATTCGGACTGGTAACACCTAAAGGCTATAAACTTATTTTAAAATATCAACAGGAACGACAAAAAAAATTAATCACAGATGCAAAGAAATAACAGCAGGAAAGCGGGTTTGATAGTAGCATGTCTTCTCGTGGCTTCATCAGGGCTATTCGCACAAACAACAAATTCATTCAGCGTGAAGCAGGCCGTGGATTATGCCATGCAACATGCAGTGCAGGTAAGAAACGCCCTGGTTGATATTAAGATCCAGCGCCAGACAAACCGCGAAGTAACATCGGCTGCATTCCCGCAGATCAATGGTTCATTTACCCTGAACGATTACCTGGACATTCCTACCAGCCTCATTCCCGCAGAATTTACAGGCGGAACGCCAGGAACCTATATTCCATTGCAATTCGGTACAAAGTATAATGCAACCGGTGGCATCGACATTTCGCAGTTATTATTCGACGGGCAGGTGTTCGTTGGCCTGCAGGCCAGGAGTGCAGTATTGAAATTTGCTGAAAAACAGGCAGAGGTAACCAAAGAGCAGATCAAGGTAAATGTGTACAAGATATATTATCAATTGGTGGTGGGCCAGAAACAACTGTCAGCCGTAGACGCAAATATTGAACGATTTGAAAAGTTACTTAATGATACAAAAGAGATCTATAAAAATGGATTTGCAGAAAAGCTTGATGTTGACAAAGTAAGTGTTCAGCTAAATAACCTGAAAACGGAAAAGACAAAGATTGAGAACCAGTTACAGGCTGGTAATGCCGGACTGAAGTTTTTACTCAATATGCCACAGAAAGAAACCCTGGCCCTAACCGACAGTCTCACCGAAGATGAACTGAAAGCACAGGTGCTAACCGATAGCATACGCTATGAAGACAGGCAGGAGTACCAGTTATTACAGTTGGGAAAGAAACTCGGCGAATACAATATCAGGCGGTATAAATTGAGCTACCTGCCTACTGTAGCTGCTTTTGGAAGCTATAGTAAAAATGCACAGCGTGGGAAATTTGATTTTTTTAATGATGGTCCCTGGTTCAGCACTTCATTGATCGGGCTAAAAGTATCGGTCCCCATTTTTGATGGCTTTGCCAAACGTGCCAGGGTTTCGAAGGCAAGATTTGAATTGGAAAAAACCAATAACAACATCGAACAATTGAAAGCGGCGATCGACAATGAACTGGTTCAGGCAAACATCAACATAACGTCTGCATTGGTTACGGTTGATAACCAAAAGCAGAATATGAAACTGGCCGAGCAGGTTTACAATACTACTAAACTCAAATACGAACAGGGCCTGGGAAGCAACCAGGAAATATATACGGCGCAAACAGAACTCAAAGTGGCCCAAAGCAATTATTACGGCGCTTTATACGACGCGATCGTAGCAAAGATCGATTTCTTAAAAGCAACCGGAAAACTTTAAATCAAGAACTAACAAATATTCATCGGATGAAAAAGATTACACAAATAACCACCGTTACCTTATTGGCTTTTATCATGGCATCCTGCGGCAACAGCAAAGATGGCAACGCCAATGTAAATGATAAAAAAGCCGAGTTGGAAAAACTGAAGGCCAGCAAAGCGAAAACAGACGAAGAGATCCAGAAACTACAGGCGGAACTCAATAAACTGGATCCGGCATCTGCCAATAGTTCAAAAGTAAAACTGGTAGGCATATCCGCAGTTACAAACAGCGACTTCAAACATTATATCGACCTGCAGGGAAAAGTAGATGCAGAAAATATTTCGTATATCTCTCCCCGTGGCGGACCAGGCCAGGTAAAGGCAGTATATGTTTCACAAGGTCAGTCGGTACGCAAAGGACAATTGTTGCTGAAACTAGATGACGCCATTGCCCGCCAATCTGTAGCTGCCGCCAGGCAACAGCTCGAAGGCATCAAAACACAATTGGGTTTTGCAAAAAATATTTATGAGCGCCAGAAAAACCTCTGGGAAAAAGGCATTGGTACAGAAGTGCAGCTCATCACCGCAAGAACAAATGCCGAAGGCCTGCAGGATCAACTCAACAGCGCCAACGAACAGGTGAAAGTGGCTGTTGAGCAAATGAATACCGCCAATGTGTACAGTGATGTAGATGGTATTGCAGACATCGTTGCTGTGAGGATGGGAGAAACCTTTACGGGCATGACGGCTACCGGTCCGCAGATCAAGATCGTGAATACACGAAATTTAAAAGTGGTAACCAATGTTCCTGAAAATTATATCAGCCGGATGAAACGTGGATCTACTGTTGAGATCCTGATTCCCGACCTGAACAAAAAATTACCATCGGTGATCTCACTCATCAGCCAGTCTATCGATCCAAGCCTCCGTGGATTTATTGCTGAAGCAAAAATTCCATTTGACCCCGCTTTAAAACCCAATCAAACCGCCATCATGAAGATCCTTGATTATTCTGCTCCAAATGCAGTGGTGATCCCGGTGAATACTGTTCAGACTGACGAAACGAGTAAGTACGTGTATGTGCTGGAAAAATCAGGAAATGGAAAATCGATTGCCAGGAAGAAACAGGTAAATGTTGGAGAAGTGTATGGTGAATTCGTGGAAATAAAAACAGGCCTCAGTGGTGGTGAGCAACTGATCACAGAAGGATACCAGAATTTATATGAAGGGCAGCTTGTTTCTACTGAACAAAATTGAGCCTGATGACCAACCGGTTTTTATAGAACCGGCTGTTGCTGAAAATATCGAATATGCCAAACCGTTATGTCCGCAAATGCGGTATGAGATAATTACTAAAAAATCGTTATGAATTTTATAGAAGGAATTAAGGAAAAATTTAAAGAGTTCGGCCCTACCAGTTGGGCGGTAAACAACCGAACCGCCGTATACATTATCGCGATATTGATTTCTGCTTATGGATTGTATAAGTTCACTTCCATGCCAAAGGAACAGTTTCCCGATATCGTGGTACCAACCATCAGCATCACCACAGTATATGTAGGTAATTCACCGAAAGACATTGAGAACCTCGTAACCAGGCCCATCGAGAAACAATTAAAAGGCATCAGTGGTGCCAAAGTAAAAAAGATCTCGAGTACATCGCAAACAGATTATAGCCTCATCATTGTAGAGTTTGATACCGATGTAAAAACAGAATTGGCCAAGCAGAAAGTTAAAGATGCGATCGATAAAGCTCAAACCGATCTTCCAAACGATCTAACATCATTGCCCAATGCACAGGAATTTGCTTTTAGCGAAATGCCCATCATGTTTGTAAATGTAAGTGGTGATTATGATGGTGTGAAACTGAAAGAGTACGCAGATAAAATGCAGGATAAATTCGAAGAGCTGTCAGAAATCACCCGTGCCGAAATTATAGGCGCACCTGAAAGAGAGATACAGGTGAATGTTGATCCTTATAAAATGCAGGCGGCCCGCATCAGTTTCACTGATATTGAGAATGCGATCGCAAGGGAGAATAATGATATTACCGGTGGGCTTATCGAAGTAGGTTCGATGAAGCGAACATTAAAAGTAAAGGGACAATTTACCAGTGCCCTCGATCTGCAGAACATTGTTGTGCGAAGCAGCACGCAGGGAGCTACGGTGTATTTACGGGATATAGCCCAG
>JAKQKY010000271.1 GCA_029560415.1 Bacteroidota bacterium
GCATTGATATTGTTGCGAAGGGTGACCTCTGCCGGATCAGCAGTATTAAAATACTGGCGTGCAACCAGCAGGCCCTGCATCAGGAAGGAGGTTTCCACGAGGTCGCCGCCGTTATCATTTGGTGAAAAAGGAATGGTTGCGCCGGTGGATCCGTTGATCCAATGGGCAAAAGCTCCGTGATACTTTGTACAATTGTTTTTTAAGAAATCAACTATCTGTGTAGTTCGTTGAAGTCCTTCGGCCCTGCTGATGAAACTTCGGCTAATCGCCACCGGTATGGCCATGATGCCAAACCCGGTTCCTCCCGAAGTTACCAGTTCGCCACTGTTGTTTCTTTCCCGGGCCATCCCCGAAACCGGGTGACCGCCAGACCAGAAATAATTAAATGTTTGTTGTTGTACAAGGGTAAGCAGTGCGTCATCAGGAATGACAGGGAATTTATTTGTTGAATCAATTGATGTGACAAATAATATATTGACAGGTGAATTTAATTTAATGTTATTGGCCGATTGAAGTTCGGGAGAGAGGTACACGATGTATCGTGACAAATATTTTAATGGGCCAGAGGGTTGTAATACGATGGTACTATCGTTGTTTTCATAACTATAATTCAAAGGCTGGCTTCCAAATCCATATTCCGATAAGGTTACATTAGCAGGCACAGCCGTACGATTAACCGGGGCCGACATATTTATTTTAATGACCGGGTTTACGCTGATATCCGTTGGCGTTATGCTGCCAGGTTTGCCATTTATTGAAGAAGAAGTATACTGGAAAGCTGCAGGCGTTACAGGATCGCCGCTGTTCTTTTTACACGAAGAAAAAATAAAAACACCTGAGGCCAGGATGAGCGTAACAATTTTAAACATAATGATTTGATTGGAAAAAGAAGGGCAGCACTAGTTATGTAACCGGCTGCCCTTATAATGATTAGTTAAGATGCTGAATTATCTTCCGGCTGATTCCAGTTGAAATAAAGCAGAAACATCTGATGCAGATAAAGCAGATTTGTACACACGTACTTCATCCATTTTTCCTGCATAGGTAGTTGCCCATGGCTGTAATGTACCGCCTGTATTGAGGGCTGGTGTTGTAGTAAACTGGTGTGAACCCAATACAATTTTAGTAGATGCCGGCATTTGGATAGGACCCTGAATAGCTGCACCATTTACATTGTTGATATCACCTGGGTCATTGGCATACTGGATATACGTTCCACCAAATACTGGTCCGTAAGGAACTTCCATTTTACCACCCAACGCACCATTTACATAACCACTGAACCTTCCGGTACCAGCATCATATGTCAAGGTAACATGAGCCCATGTATTCCGTACATTTGGAATCCTCAGGATTGGACCCTGGTCTGCCCAAACAACTCCTGAGCGGGTATTGCGTACCAGCAATTTCAAACGAAGTGTATCTCCATCTGCATCGCTCCTGTTTTCAATGAACAGGTTTGCGCCACCCCAGAAACCACCAGCGTCAACAATGGTCATCAGACCTTGTGCACCATGACCCTGAGTTGGAACTGCTTCCGGCAATTTCATACTGTCGGTATTCATCCAGAATGCAATAGAATAACTTGTTAAAGCTGATGCTACTGATGCAGGAGACGTGTACACAGCATAAGATGCCACTGTAGACGATCCTTGCCAGCCTTGTCCTTTTTTACCAGCACTGTAATTCACCGCGGTACCAACACCTGGCAAACCGCTTTTGCTTTCAGTTAAGTTGTTTTCAAAACTCCATTTAGCAATCAGGTTCGACGCTGCTACAGAGTCTGAAGAACTATATCCGCCAATTGGTGGTAATACTGGATCTGGATCGTCGTCTTTACTACATGAAGAGATTGTAGCGGCCGAAATCAGCATGGTTGCGCCTACAAAAAAATAACCAATTGATTTTTTTCATACTTGTTTTTTTTGATTTTAATGATTAAAGTTTCTAATGTTGCTAAGGTTATAAATTTCATAAAATGCTTAGGTCGGCGATCCCCGGATACCTATTAGCGTTATGGAAAAAAATGTTTTCATTTTTCTTATTGGACAATACTGTTGTTTCTCCCCCTCCTCATAATCGTTGCGCTGAAACTATATTCATTCAAATTGTATGCCCCAATACTTTATGAGGCCTATATAATCTTCTTATCGCTGCTTTTCAGTTGCAATAAACCATTGATTCCTTTCAAATACAATCCAGTTGTTATATGGCTATTTACCTGGCCACTGCCGCAATATTTGCTTTTTCATCTGCCTTACACAACTTAATTCTCTAAGTATTTCTAAAATATACGGAAAATTATTAATAATTCGGGTTTTGCGTCAATTTACCGCCACTTAAAGTAATTTGTTTATCAGGAATCGGGAAAACTTCATTTTTGCCATCTACAAAGGGTTTACCAAGGCCCCTGAGAATGCTTCCCGCATTTCCTTGCCTGACCATATCAAAGAATCGGTCCTCTTCCATCGCAAGCTCAACGTGTCGTTCCTTCCAGATCTTCGCCCGCATGCTTTCTTTGCTGATGGCGTCGATGGATGGTAGACCGGCCCTGTTCCTGATCGCATTCAGATATACTTTTGCCTCAGTTGTATCATTTGATTCGTTGGCCGCTTCAGCACGAATCAGGTAGATCTCTCCCAACCGTAAAACAGGTCTGTTCTGGTCACGTCCATACCCATAACCACACGGATTCACAACACTGGTAGGAACATAAACTTTTTTATTATATAACGGACTGGGCGCAATGTCTACAATATAGTCGCCTTCGCTCGTAGTTTGGCTCCTTCTTAGCAAGGTGGCATCTTTACGCAGGTCGCCTGGTTCAAATGCGGCATCAAGACTACTGGTTGGGATATTAAATCCCCAACCGAACTGGTTACGAACGGCCTGTATTTCGGAGTATTGGCTATAAGTGCCGCAATCATTTGCAATTGCATTGGCCTGCACTTCAAAAATGGACTCGCTGTTATTCTCACCAGAAATACGGAACATCCCATTAAAATCGGTGGCCAATGAATATGGCAATGCCAATACCTGGCTGGTAAGGGTCATTGCTTCTGACCATTGTTGTTGATACAATTTAACTTTTGACAATAAACCCAGCGCTGCCCCTTTAGTTGCCCGTCCAATTTCTGTGGCAGGATACGATGGTGGAAGCTGCATGGCCGCATCAGTGAGATCCTGTGTAATAAAATCATATACTTCCTGTTTGGGCGACCTCGCCGGGTTGATCTCATCGGCAGTTACCGGAATTTTCTTCACCAGCGGAACGTCGCCAAATGCTCTCACCAGGTTAAAATAATGATAGGCCCTGATGAATTTGGCTTCTGCAAGTAACCTTGCTTTCAGCGCTGCATCCATTTCTATGTTCGGGATATTATCCAACGACTGGTTACAAAGATTGATGCCTGCATACTGACCACTCCAGTAATCATCGATCAGGAACTGGGTTGATGTAAAACTAAAATTGTCAAAATCATCCAGGAATCCTGCATCGCCGGGAACACTTCCTCTTTCTGCATCATCAGAAGGAATGCTGGTAATGGCCAGGTGTGCAAATCCCGTAACAAACCACTGATTCAAATGACCATAACAGGAGGTAACCGCCCTGTTGGCATCGTTGGCATTCTGAAAAAAGGTTTCACTTGTTTGCTGACCAATGGGATCAACCTCCAGGAAAGTTTTTTTGCAACTGCCAAAAACCAGTATGCAAAACCCTATGCAGGCAAGCCTTGTATATGTGTTAAATGATGTAAGCCTTTTCATAATATCCTTTTTTTTATAATTAAAAAGTAACATTCACTCCAAAATTGTATGTAGCATACAAGGGATAAACATTCAGATCAATGCCCGCATTCATCGGCGAACCCCCGATTTCCGGTGTAAATCCTTTGTATTTAAAATAGGTAAATGGATTCTGTGCATTCAGGTAAAAACGAACCCTTTCGATCTTCCATTTATTAAGGATCGATTGTGGAAGAGAATAACCAAACTGAACATTACGGATACGGATATACGCTCCATCCTCTACATACCAACTGTTGGGATCCAGGTTTGGACCGGTTAAATTGGCCGAAGGATAGTCATTCGAAGTACCTGCACCATACCAGCGGTTATTATAAAAATCGTCGGTATAGTTTTCATTTCCAAAACGAACACCTTTGGTTGCATTGTACAGGTCTACACCGGCAACACCCTGTATATCCAACTGCAGATCGAATTGTTTGTATTCAAACCCTGTGTTGATACCGTAAGTATATTTAGGATTGGGATTACCAAGGATCACTTTATCTTTTGCATCAATTACTTTATCGCCATTCTGGTCACGGTATTTAAAGAAACCTCCTTTGGCAAAAGGTTGTGAAGATGAAGCTGCTTCCGCATCTGACTGGAAAATTCCTTCTACCTGGTAGCCATAAAATGCTCCGATCGGGCTGCCAACCCTGGCCACCGTGGTTAAGTAACCAGCTACCGGTAATCCGCCACCATACAGGTCAATGCTACCACCTTCAATGGCTGTTACTGCATTTTTATTGGAAGAGAAATTAACCCCTACATTATATTTCAGGTTGCGGCCAATACGGTCTTTCCAGGTTGCAGAAATTTCGATACCCTTATTATTGTAGGTAGCAAAATTACCCAGGATAGAACTGTTGGATGCACCAACGGTACCCAGCACAGGAAGAGAGAAAATTCCATTTTCTGTGGTACGGTCGTAATAGTCAACCTCGAGATATAATTTGCTTTTCAATAACGACATTTCGAGGCCGATATCAGATTCTTTCACCACTTCCCATAACAAACTTTTTGGCGGGAAAACGGTATTGTTTGCACCACTCCAAACGATGCCACCGGTTCCTCCATATACATAATTATAGATACCACCCGAATCAACCCTGGCAACAGAAATGTTGGTTGGGATATTCGCATTACCGAGTTTACCCCAGCTTCCTTTAACTTTTAACAGGTCGAAGACTTTCTGGTTATCCATGAATTTCTCTTTTGTTACAACCCAACCTAAGCCGAAAGATGGAAAATTATCGAATCGGTTATCACTTGGAAATTTAGAGGACCCATCTCGTCTAATCGTTGCCGTTAACAGGTACCTGTCGTCGTATGCATAGTTAAACCTGGCAAAGTATGAAACGAATGTGGCATTATCGCCGCTCAATGTATAACGTATGCTGGTAGGGTCGCCATTGCTGATCTTATAAGATCCTTCGCCATTATCGGGCACATCGGTAACAAACCAGCTATCCCTGATGAATTTATCTTCAGACGATGAATAACCAGCCAGGGCTTTTAACCTGTGCTTGTCAATTTTTTTCTCCCAGGTAATGGTATTATCCCAGATCCATTTTGTTTCGGTAGCTGTGTCGCGACTCAGGTTGCTTATGCGGGCAAATTGCACCGTGGTCAGTGAATCTTTGCGTACATAATTCCTGGCCTGGTAGCTTCCTCTTGATAAACCAAAACTGCTTCGGAACGTGAAATTTGATAAAAATTTATATTCGCCATAAACTGATCCCGTGATGCTGTTACCTTTTGATTTACGATTGAACCAATCCAGGCTCGCCTGCGGATTAGAAAAGTTTCCAACATTATAATCAGCAGGATCGCCATAATTACCATTTTCTTTTCTCACCGCAATGATGGGTGGAGCCACATAGGCCTGGTAGAAAATATCGCCAGGTACGTCGGTAGACTTATAATTATAATACACAGCCTGTAAACCAAATTTCAGGTCTTTGGTTACTTTGTAATCTGTTTGAAGGCGGCCGGTGATCTTGTTGTAAATATTTTTTTCTACCAGTCCTTGCTGGTTAAAATAACCGAAGCTTCCGCTATAGGTCATTTTTTTTGTACCGCCCGATAATCCCAGCTGGTGGTTATGGGTGATGGCAGCTGAACGCAGAACCTGGTCGTACCAATCTGTTGTCGGATATTCGGCAACGGTAGGTGCGCCGATTTTTTCATTTATCAGCTGTGCATATTTTTTTGCACTCGCCATTTTAACGGGATTGGTTACCAGCTGTGCGCCCACAAAACTATTGTAAGTGAGTTTTGGTTTTCCCCGAACGCCTTTTTTTGTGGAAACCAGGATGGCTCCATTGGCAGCCCTTACACCATAAATAGATAAGCTGGAAGCATCTTTTAAGATGTCAATAGATTCAATATCATTCGGGTTCAGGAAACTGATATCATTCACAATGGTGCCATCTACGATATACAATGGATTGGCACCACTGATAGAACCTACGCCCCTGATCCTTACCGTTGGCGACCCGCCGGGAGAACCCGAGTTGGTGATCTGAACACCGGCTACTTTTCCCTGCAATGAACTAACTGCATTCTGGGAAGCCTGTTTGTTTAACTCTGCTCCTTTTACAGAACTGATAGAACCGGTTACATCTATTTTTCGCTGCGTGCCGAAACCTACCACAACAACCTGGTCGAGCACTTTGGTAGAATTTTTAAGCACCACATTTATTTCAGCATTGGTACCCACAACCATTTCAGCCGTTTCATACCCGATAGAAGAAAAAACAAGTGTTACGCCTTCGGGTACCGTTAACGAATACTCGCCGCTTGCATTGGTGGCTGTTCCTGTGGCTGAGCCCTTAACCTTTATCGTTACACCGGGTATTGCATCGCCGGAACCATTGGTCACTTTACCAAATACTTTGATGTCGGCAGTTGCGTCATTTTGAGCAGTGATCACCACCAGGTTATTATTTAATACCCTGTACATTAAACCTGTTCTTTCAAACAGTTTATTCAATACATCTTCAACAGGTGTATTCTCCGCATTTACATCTACTTTTACGGTAGACCCGATCACATCATTGTTATACAAAAAGCGATAGTTGCTTTTCTTCTCTATCTGTACAAGGGCTTTCTGCAATTGAACCGACTGCAGTTTAAGGGTAATATTGTTTTGAGAAAATACCCTTGCAGGTAACTGTAGTGTAGATAACAGGATAATGATGATCGTAAGTTTCATAAGCAATATTACTTTTAAAAAACCCGGTTTCAGTTTGGTATGTTCGGTTTTGGTATGCATCGTACAGTTTTTTAGATAAATGAAAAATGGATGTTTAACGCACATTTATTTGTTGATATATTTTATTCATTTTACCATCATTGTGAAATAAATACTTTATCGGCCTTGATGGTATAATTAAACGCTGTTGTTAATTGTAAGGCATTCAATGCCTGCACAAGGGATTCCTTTTCGAAGATCCCTGTAAAACGGAATTGCCTGATCGCATCATCAGAAAAATCGATGCTAACCGCAAACCATCTTTCCATTTTCACAGCAATTTCGTCGAACCTTTCGCCACGAAAAACAAGTTTATTGTGCAGCCATGAAGTTTCGGCGATGCTGTTGTCATCGGGCAAAATCGTTAGGTGGCTTAATGTTAACATGGGTGCAGCATCCGTATCGGTCTTGGTTGTATTGGCCGCGATCGCTTGATTTTTTTGATGTTGATCATCATGAATGACCAGCTTCTCATTTGGTTTTAAAACAATTTTCTCAGCCCGGTCTTTTAAAGTGATCTCAATACTTCCCCTTACCAGGCTGGTTTCCGTTTCTTTTTCCCCGGGATAACATTTAACGTTAAACGCAGTTCCCACAACCTTGATATCCATATTCCTTGTATGGATGATAAAGGGCTTTGAAGGATTTTTAACTACATCAAAATAAGCTTCCCCCGATAATTGCACCCACCGGGAGGTATTCCCGAAATTTTTATCGTAGGAAATGGTGCTTCCTGCATTTAAAAAAACAGTGGTGCCATCGGGAAGTACAAATTTGCTTTTGGCACCATACCGGGTACTGATCTCATTTTTTACAAACGAAGGCGCCTGTTCTTTTACCTCTTCGGTATCCTTTGGCTTATGGCTTAAAAATAACCCGGCAGAAACAGCCAGGATAAAAAACAGGGATATGGCCCAGATCCAGGCAGATTTCCTGGTTTGCCTGGCCGGGCGTTGTGCCGATAGCATAACCATATCATGATCTGCCGAAAACTTTCCTTCGTCTATCCCCGAATGATGCAACCGTTTTACCAGTTCCTGGTATTGATTCTCGGAATATTGACTATTTACTTCTGGCTTGTTATTCCACAGATCCTGTAAAATTTCCATCGAAAAATGCAACTCAGGTGTACGGCTCATCAATAATTCAAGCTCTTCCAGTTCTGCCGAACCGGCTTCACCCGAAAGCTTCCTGGCCACCAGGTTCCATATATGTTCATGTTGATGTTGGTCCATTGCGTAAACATAAGACACCAAAAAAGAAGGAATCTACTAAGACCTTAAAAAATATTTTTATGATTAATGGTTGGCAGAAGGCCTGGGGGTTCTTTTCAGCTCAAAATGAATGGCACTGCTGATCTTTTTTACGGCGATGGCCATCTGGCTGTCGATCGTTTTTACCGAAATATCGAGCAGTTGGGCGATGTCATTATATTTCAATCCGTCCTCTTTGACGAGTTTAAAGATGAGTTTACAGCGGGGTGGCAATTGCCTGATCTCATGTTCGATGCGCTTTACGGCTTCCGAGGTGATGAGTAATTCTTCGGGGTTATAGGATGCGGTGCTGAGGTTAACGGTCATTTCATCGAGCGACAGGCTTTGCTTTCGAAAATGGCGGGAGAGATAATTCAATGCCGTGTTTTTGGTGCTTACATATAAATACAGCTTCAGGTTATCGATGGCGGCCACTTTTTTCCTGTTTTGCCAGATGCGGATAAAGACATCGGAAACGATCTCTTCGGCCAGTTCATGATTGCGGATGATGGATTTTGCAAACTGGAGCAGGTGCTGCATATAGGCCATGTATAGCTGTCCGAAGGCTTCGGTGCTATCTTCCTCGGTGAGTTTTTGTTGCAGGGCTTTTATTTCCGCAGCATCATGCATATCACAATCGTTTTAAGCAAGCAGGTTTCAGCATTCAAGTTATTTAATTTATTTGAAGCCTGGCCAATAAAATTAACCGAATCATACGGCAAGACGGGAATATGACTTTTTCGGTTGAGAATTCTTAAAATTTATGGCTGAATAGTTGATTTTACTTACTTTTGCCCCCTGTTATTAAAAAATAACAGGGCCTATAGCTCAGCTGGTTAGAGCATCTGACTCATAATCAGAGGGTCCCTGGTTCGAGCCCAGGTGGGCCCACAATACAGACAAGGGTTTCAGACGATTGAGTTTGAAATCCTTTTTTATTTCCCGTCAGTTTCCAAAAAAATTGCTGCCTAAACGCCTTAATTGTGATAGACTTTAACCTCTTTTAAATCCGGCAGCTTAACCCGATTTTATATCTCTTTTACTCAAATCGCAAAAAAGCGAACACGGCTTCCTGGTTATTGATGACCTCCTTTTTTGAAAAAGAAACGGTATAGAAATCACCATCTCCCTGCCGCCAAACAAATCACTCCCCCCTCTCATGACCATCTTCATCTCCCCACTTGTTTTAAATCATAGATTTCTTAGCAATAACTTCTTTACTTAATAGTAGTTTTTGCAGTTATCATCAACCATTAAAACAGTTGTAATGAAAAAAATCATGTTGTTGTTCCTGGCTGTAGTCATGCAGTTCGCAGGCTTATATGCCCAGGTGAACAGGGCGAATACAAAAAAATCGATACCATACAGGGCCAATTACCAGCGCATATCCAACGGTTGTGTGGCATACCATAACCTGGAGGTCAGGGGAGGTGAGCTTTGGGCATGGGGTAATAATATTTTTGGGCAATTGGGCGATGGTACAGACATCAGCCGCCTGCTACCGATACAGATCGGCACCGATCGTGATTGGGCCGCTGTTGCCACTGCATATGGGCATAGCCTTGCATTAAAATCGAACGGTACACTATGGGCCTGGGGCAATTCGGGTTTTAGTGGGGCAGATACATACCTTCCTACACAGTTAGGGTCCGATGATAAATGGATAAGTATTTCCTGCGGCGATGGTCAGAATCTCGCACTAAAATCGGATGGAACGCTCTGGGAATG
>JAKQKY010000278.1 GCA_029560415.1 Bacteroidota bacterium
AAAACGATAAAAGCAGGAATGGCATTGAGGAAAAGTGCCAGTGATGCGATCTGCAGGCTGGGAATATTGGCCAGGTGGCGATGCACCAGGTTTACATTGATGCCATACATGATGGTGGCAAGCACTACCAGGAATACATAAAACAGGTTGCTGTGCTCACTAAAATCGGGCTGACTAAAAAACAATAAAACGCTACCGGTAAATGCAACCAAAATTCCGATGATCTTATTGGCCGAAGTTTTACTCTGGAAAAATAGTGCTCCTACAATGATCACAAAAATGGGTGTTAATGAATTCAATACACCTGCGAGCGCACTATCAATGCCCTGTTCGGCCACACAAAAAAGATAAGCAGGCAATAAACTGCCCAACAAACCAGACAGGAAAGTGTACATGAGTTTGTTTGAAGGAATCTGGCGAAAGCTCTTATACGCCACCGGTAGCAATACGATTCCCGAAGAAATAATACGCAACGATGCCACCTGGAATGCGGTAAGATGCTCCAATCCTTCCTTCATTAATATGAAGCTGCTGCCCCAGATAAATGAAAGCGAAATAAAAATTAGCCAGTTGATTAATTTGCTATTCAAATAATTATATTTACCTTTTTTTCGAATTGCAAAGTTTAGTTAATTAGGATTGTTATAAAAATCAATTTTTAGTTTTCGCATCCGATGCATGATTTCTTCACCTCCAAAAAAATACTGTATGGGATTCATTAAAGAGTTTAAAGATTTTGCCATGAAAGGCAACCTGGTCGACATTGCCGTTGCATTTGTAATGGGTGGTGCCTTTGGAAAAGTCGTCACTTCGTTTACGGAAGGCATCGTTTCTCCATTGATTGGCATGATAGGTGGCGCCGACCTCTCCAAAAATATGTATGTGCTGAAACCCGCAGTGCTTGACGCAGCTGGCAAAGTAGTTACAGAAGCCGTTGCATTGAAATACGGAGATTTTTTAACGGCCATCATCAACTTTATCATCGTTGCCTTTGTTATGTTCTTAGTGATCAAAGGCATCAACAGTATGAAAAAGAAAGAGGAAGCTGCACCATCGGCACCATCTTCTACTGATCAATTATTAATGGAAATCAGGGATTCCCTGAAAAAATAAATTTGCATGGACAAGGATGGCTGCCTTTGAACGGGCAGCCATTTCTATACACTTAAATAAACCAACATGAAAAAAATTCTCATACCCGGCTTACTGCTTTTCATGGCATCTACTACAAATGCACAGGATGCTACTGTTGTTGACCTTAAAAAAGCTTCTGATAAGACCATCAAAAAAGATGCGAATGATACTATACCAAAAACCTGGAAGGTTGGTGGTGTTTTCAACCTCAATATCAACCAGGGATCACTGAGCAACTGGTCGGCGGGCGGTGATAAATTTTCCTTTTCGTTAAATGCTTATACCAATCTGTATGCTTATTATAAAAAAGGGAAACATTCGTGGGATAATGTGCTCGACCTGGCATATGGTATTGTAAATACCACCAGCCTTGGAAACAGGAAGGCCAGCGATCGTATTGACTTACTGTCGAAATACGGCCATGCAATCAGCCCGCATTGGAATGTAGCGGCGCTCGTAAACTTTCGTTCCCAGTTTGCCAAAGGTTACGCCTATACGAAAACGGCTGCTGGTGCAGATAGTGCAACATTGACCTCCAAAACATTCACTCCCGCATATTTATTGCTGTCACTTGGTCTTGATTACAAGCCAAAAGAAAACTTCTCTTTATTTATATCTCCCATTACGGCCCGTTGGGTGATCGTATCCGACCTGTTACTTGGACCAGCTTATGGCCTTGATCCGGGTAAGAAATCTAAAAATGAACTGGGTGCCTTTGTTTCAGCCAACTACAATAAAAAGGTTGGGACCAATGTCAATTTTAAAACCAAACTCGACCTTTTCTCTAATTACAAGAAAAACCCAGC
The DNA here is from genome assembly GCA_029560415.1 of Bacteroidota bacterium. Lineage (GTDB taxonomy): Bacteria > Bacteroidota > Bacteroidia > Chitinophagales > Chitinophagaceae > Ferruginibacter. Next base: position 1,941 of record JAKQKY010000278.1, read on the forward strand.
GAACATTGATATTTTCTGGTCGAATGTTTTTACAGCAAAAGTGTCCAAATACCTGAATGTCAGCCTCAATGTAGACATGATATATGATGATGACACTAAAAATGTAGAACCCGGCAAAGGCCCTGCTCCTCAATGGCTGCAGCTGATGGGCATTGGATTTGCCTATACTTTTAAGAAAAAATAAGGCTCCCCCGCCTCAAACAATATTTATGTTTTTATACAGTCCCGGAGTATTAACTTTGGGACTTTCTGTTTAAACAAAAAATGAACCATTGAGCCAGAATACACCGTCTTACCAGATCAAACTGGAACAGTTCGAAGGGCCTTTCGACCTGTTACTTTTTTTTATAGAAAGAGATGAATTGGATATCTATAATATTCCCATTACCAAGATCACGAACGATTTCCTGGATCATATTCACCAGAGTGAGAAACTAAACATAGAACTGAGCAGTGAATTCATCCTGTTCATCAGCACCCTCATGCGTATCAAGGCAAAAATGCTTTTACCGAGGAAAGAACTGGATGCACAGGGCAATGAAATTGATCCAAGGATGGAACTCATCGATAAGATCCTTGAATACAAAAAATTCAAAGAGGCTTCCGCAAAAATGGCGGAGATGGAAGCAGTGCGGATGTTGATGGTTAAACGTGGTAACCTGCAGAAAGAGCTTTCCCAGATCGGGGAAGAAGC
>JAKQKY010000293.1 GCA_029560415.1 Bacteroidota bacterium
ACGATCCATTTTATTTACAAACCCGATACGGGGTACACGGTAACGGTTTGCCTGGCGCCAAACGGTTTCAGACTGTGGTTCTACACCCGATACGGCGCAGAACAAAGCCAATAAACCATCCAGTACACGAAGTGAACGTTCTACCTCTACGGTAAAATCCACGTGACCCGGGGTATCGATGATGTTGAATTTATATTGGTGTGTATCTGGTGTTTTCTGGCCCTGCACCATCGGGAAATTCCAGAAACAGGTGGTTGCAGCCGAAGTAATGGTAATACCCCTTTCCTGCTCCTGTGCCATCCAGTCCATGGTAGCACCACCATCGTGTACTTCACCGATCTTATGGTTTACACCGGTATAGTAAAGAATACGCTCTGTTGTAGTGGTCTTACCAGCATCAATGTGTGCGGCAATACCAAAGTTGCGTTGATAACGTAAATCTGCCATCTTGTTTTATTTTTTAAATGTTGAGTGTTTGTGTTTGATTTTTTGCCGGCTTTGGTACTTTGTGGAGCATCGTTGTGTCACTCCCTTGTACTCCATATCGCCGCTGAGCATAGCTTCCCCGTAGTTGAACCAGCCTGTAAAGCCTGTTCGGGGTTCGATATGATGAATTATGCTCTCATAAAATGCTAAATAGTTCAACCGCCAACCAAAATATGCTGAAGCTTTTAGCGCCGCAAAGATAAGGTTTTTTTAAGTATTTTACAACTCAGCAAGGGATTTTTAACTCAACGGAAACACCGGCTAAAATCTACCAGGCCAGGTAAAAATCCATTTTACCTTATCCTTCATTCAATATTGATGATTGTTAATCATTTCCTTCTTATTTTTAGACTGCCTTCACCAAACCCAAAACGCATTTTATGAGAATTGTCCTTGTAGCAGCCTTATTATTATTTGGCTTCGCCTGCTTTGCACAGGATGACAAACCTGCTCCACCTCCTTTTGAATATTACCGCGATTTTAAACGCATACTCGATAGCACCAAAGACAAGACCAACCGGCTTTACTATCATAAACTATTGCCACGCTTTAAAAGCAAGGATTCCGTGATCAGCCGGGCCGATATGCTGGCACTGCTCATCGGCTTCACCGAAAATAAAAGTTACCACCCCGATCGGGACATGGATACCGAAAAGGAGATTTTCGACATGAATGAAAATGGTGATTACCAGGATGCCCTGGACATGCTGTTGCCTTACCTCGAAAAACATCCTTTAAGTTTGCGTGGACTTAAAGAAGCTTCTTACTCTTATAATCAACTCCGCAAAGCAGACAGTGCAAAATATTATATGGATTTGGTTGATCGGGTGATGTCGGCCATGATCTATAGCGGCAAAGGAAAAACCCCTGAAACAGCCATTTTTTCCTTGGGGTTGGTGGATGGTGAACATTTTATTCCGAATGTAGGCCTGGCCATTTCCCGAAAAAACACGGGAAAAAACAAACACAAGGGAATGATGGAGATCATCACTGCCCTTACCGATGAAAGCATTTACGTCGATTATTTTTTCAACATACAACATGCAATTGATAAAATGGGTGGCGATGAAGATGTACTTAATGAACCAAGGCCTGTAAAGAAACCTAAAAAGTCATCTAAAAAAGATAAAAAGGAAAAAGGAAAAGACAAGAAAGATAAAACCAAGGATGGTTGGGCAACTCCAAGTGATGCCCCTGCCACAGATTCAATGAATATCCAGGCGCCGGCGGATTCTTTGATTATAAAAGCACCGGCAGATTCAACAGGTAAGCCAAACTAAATTGATTTATAGCCCGGTGAATTAACATCTAAATAATCAAACATGCTGCAGAACATCCTACAATACTTTCAAACGCTCGAGCAGCACCCGTTGCAGCGAATGGCGTTCCTGGTAGGTGGCCTGTTGTTTTTTTGGGTATTGGAAGGTTCCATTCCATTACTCAGCTTATCTTATAAAAAGAATAAACTACGGCATGCGGCGGTCAATTTCAGCTTCACGGTCATAC
>JAKQKY010000299.1 GCA_029560415.1 Bacteroidota bacterium
TTGTAGATTCTATTAATTATGCCGTTACCGTTCGGGATACCATGGGATGTCCCAAACCCGTTACCGACAGCATGAAGCTTACCATTATCCGGATCATTGCCGATGCCGGCCCAAGGGATACAGCCGTTGTACTGGGGCAACCATTGCAGCTAACCGCCACCGGTAGTGACCGTTTTCTCTGGACATCTACATCTCCCCCGGAAACGCCACCTAACTGGTTAAGCAATCCAAATATTTTTAACCCGGTTGTACTCGCACAGGATGATATTGAATATGTAGTTACTGCCAGCAATAGCATTGGTTGTGCAGATACCGATACGATCCTGGTTAAATTATACAAACTGGCTGCAGACATTTATGTTCCTACTGCATTCAGCCCGAATGGTGATGGCACCAATGATGTATTAAAACCACTTGCGTTAGGTCTCTTATCCATCGATGCTTTCAGGATATATAACCGATGGGGACAACTGTTGTTTACTACTTCACAAATCGGGGAAGGCTGGAATGGCATGTTCAAAGGAAGTGATCAGTCAACAGGCACTTACGTATGGTATGCTGAAGGCCGAAATTATAAGAATCAACGATTCCAGAAAAAGGGTTACGTGGTATTGATCAGGTAAACAATTCCGGGAAAAAAGACCGTCTTCCTTTTTTTATTAACCTCACTAAACTATTTTGCATCAATGAATGCTATCGTTTTAATTACCGGTGCCACCGCCGGAATAGGCAAAGCCTGCGCAGAAAAATTTGCAGCTGCAGGCTATGATTTGATCATCACTGGACGTAGAAAGACCAGGCTTGCGGAACTCAAATCAACACTGGAATCAACATTTGGAATTAAAGTATACCCCCTCGCGTTTGACATTCAAAAAAGGGAATCGGTATTTTCAGCTATTCAGGAATTGCCGGAAGATTGGAAAAACATCAGCATCCTGGTCAATAATGCAGGGCTGGCATTGGGTAGGGATAGTTTTGAAAATGCCGACCTGGATGATTGGGATACCATGATGCATACCAATGTTGACGGGCTATTGTATATGAGCAGGGCCGTTTTACCATGTATGATCAAACATAAAAAAGGACATATCATCAATATCGGATCCATTGCAGGAAAAGAGGTTTATGAGAATGGCAATGTTTATTGTGCCAGTAAGTTTGCGGTAGATGCCATCAGTAAATCGATGCGGATCGATCTTTTAAAATATGGAATTAAAGTGACTGCCATTCACCCCGGGGCTGTAGAAACGGAATTCTCACTGGTGAGATATAAAGGAGATGAAACAAAAGCGAATGCAGCGTATGACGGCTTTATCCCATTAACTGCCATGGACATCGCTGACACGGTTTTTTACAGTGCCAGCCTCCCCTCCCATGTTTGTATCAACGAACTCATTATTACCTGTACCCAACAGGCCGGGACCTACTATTTTAATAAAAACGCTTCATAAAGCCGGGTTTTTACGTAAAAATGGGCAAATATCACAATATTAGGTATTGAATTGCGTTCATACTACATCAGATTCTCATGCAATAATAAGATGAGCATGACCCTTGATTATCCAACATCCAAAAGAAAAGGCAATGAAACGCCGAAGTCTACTTACTATGCTGTTATTTACAGCAGTTTTTGGTTACCGAGCCACCGCTCAGAATGTTATAAGGCAGGTTCCTTGTAGCAATGAATCCATCAAACACCAGGCTGATAGTATTAAACAAGACATGGCCAATCAAGGCTTTATCGTGGTAAAAGAAGCTTCCATGACCATGGAAAGTGAATATGAAATGCCCGTGATCGTTCCATTAACGCAGGGTAGCTGGTACCAGTTTGTATTTATCGGAGATATGTCTTCCAAATTATATGAAGTGCGTATGTTCGACTGGAACGAAAAGCAGGTTGTTTACCAGAAAAAAATGTGGGGTGATGTTGATGGAAACGTTATTAGCTATTCCTATATCCCCCAGTTCAGCGAATATCATATGATCAAACCACTGCAGGTTAATAAAAAGAAAAAGACCGACCTCTGTGGTTATGTAATGCTGCTGAAAAAGACAAAGTAATTACATTTTTAAATAACTTAATACCACGTTCCCCGGCATTACCGGGGATTTTTTATATCGCTCCATTTCTAAAATTAACCTGGATCACCGGTTCAGCAATCAAAACTTACTTAACACTCAACTTTATTTATTATCACATTAACGGGCAGCTGAAAATAAGAATACATAAAAACCAGAGATTGATATTCAACAATAAATATATTCTTGCCTGTTACTTTACTTCATACAAGTAAATGAATGGCATAATGTTTATCGCTATCATCCAATAAAAAAAGCCGGAATCAAGTTCCGGCTTTTAAATATCGTGATTTTTTAAGGTGCTAATGAAATCCTGATCTGTACCCCTGCCCTGGTATTGGTTGTGGGGGCGCTGGAAGATATATAAGGCTTCACCTTGCGTTGATCGTAATAGAGTTTGATGTTTACCCTGTTGTTGAGGAAGTAATCAACAGTTGGACTGATGGTGATCTCTTTGCTACCACCTGTTGCAAAATTATTATCCTGGTCGAGCCTGCTGTTGGCAGTAACGTTATCCCTTATGCGAAAATCGACCCTGAAATTAATTTCGTTCTCAAGCTTGTTGCCGCCCTTAGGATTCAGGAACTTTGGCAATTTCAATCCGCCCAATAATTTCAATCCTCTTTTACGGTATCCAGCTCCAATGATAAACTCTGTACTCCTCACTTCACTCAGCTGGTAATCATAAAGGCTCAGGCTCAACTGCCTTGATTTGGCATATTCAAATTTAGCCTGGAACTGGTTTGTAAACATCATATCGAACCCGATCAATGGTGCAAACTGTTCCTGGATAGACACGTTTGGAACCAGGAAATATGGAACAAAGTTTTTAGAACTGGTATCATAGAATGATGGGTATCCAAATTGTGATATATCCTGGTACAATAAGGCTGAAGTAAATCCATTCATGCTCAGGTTGCCATTATATCCATGAGATACATTGAAACTGGTAAATATTTTTTCAAGTCCCTTGATCTTACTGATGCCATTGTAATCGATCTTCCAGTTTGGCTTTGGCAGTATCGCTTTGAAAGGATTTGCTTTGGTGTATGGATTATTCTGTTTGATCAGCCCCACTTTACCGGGATCCTGGCCGGTATAAGCAGCAATAAAAGATGGAATCAGCACATCCACTGCATAGCGCCCATATCCATAATAGAAGCCATCGGTACCAACCGGCCGGCTGGCACTGTATGGATTGGATTTACCCAATCTTTCAGATAAGATAATCCTGTTATCCTGGAACTTCTTAAAAGTTTCTGAAACACGGTTTGGATCAAATTTTCCAAATAAAGTTTTGAAGGCAATATAGGACACATCAAAGCCACCACCTGCGTAAGGATTCAAATGCTGGAATTTTGGATTTAATCCCGTACCGGTTGTATCAATGAATTTGAACGTTTCACTGTAATTCTTACTGAATGTCTTACTTAGGTTAATCGTGATCGTTAGATCACGAACCGGTTCCAACTGTGCTGTTAATGTGATACGCTGATCAAAATTCTGCTGGAACAGTGAATTGAAATTCGTATCCCTTGTAATCAGCCCCTGCTGCGCTTTTCGGTTCAGCCAATTCGTATCGGGTTGTTTACCCAGGATGAAATCGAAACCTGGCGCCATGCTCTTGAAATTCTGTCCAAGGAACTGTGTACTATCAGTATAACCCGGTAACCTGGTATTTCCAACTTCTGAAACGGAAAAGTTCACCTGCTTCACACTCGTTAACAATTTGCCGAATACTTTCAATGGCGTGCTTACATATGGCATTGCACCTTTGTCTACCACTCTCCTCGTACGAAGTACTTTCTTGCCCGATTTCGTTGTTACCGAATCTGTTACTTTGGTGATGCGGTTTTTCCATCGTGTTTGGTCCTCCTTATTTGAAGGGGCATCCAATTGTCTTAACCATTTCGACTTCTGGTATAACCTCGTAAAATCCATCTGCAGGGTTCCTTCCTTCTGCTGACCATTCTCCAGGAAATTACCCAGGTTTACTGCTAACCTTGAAGCGCCGATCCAGCGATATGTTGCCTGGTACTTCAGGTTTACGGTTGCCCAGTCAAGTGCCGGTATTTTGGCCATGGGCACGGTATAAGAGAAATTTGCCGTCTGGTTAAATAAAGTATTCCGTCCGCCTTTTATCAAATTCCTCCAAACAGTATCTTTTTTAGGTTTTGTATCAATTCTTCCAAAAGGTTCATCTATACGTGAATTATTTGTTGCCGTATAATCGAAGTTTAAAGACCTCGTAAAATTCCAGCGCATGATATAGTCCCGCTGGAAGATGAAATACTTATCATAAGTTTCCGGGATGGCATATTTCGATACCCCTATGCTCCTGGGTCGGATGGCACCGAATTGCCTGCTTATATCGGCCCTGAAACTTAATTGCGATGGAACATAGTTGAAATTAAAATCCTTTATCAGGTCGAACCAATGCGTTTTGGTTTTACGGAACATTTTTTTAAATGGTTCGATATACTTTGGCTGAGGTGCAAAATTATAACCAATGGCCCCACGGTGACGGGTAACCTCATTATTCTCGATCAAAGGATTATGACTTACTGTTTTTATGTAAGAATAACTAAGATCAATATTTTCCACATCATAGATCTTTGGCTTTTTCCCATTGGTCTTATTCTTACGAACGTTGGTAAAATTCAATGTTTTAACTGATGTAAAATCTATGGCATTTTTCTTAATAGAATCCCGTTGTGATTTATCAACTGCATTCAGTTTATCCTTCAGTTTAATATCCAGGTCATACGGATCATATTCCGGTGTGCTCACCGACTGGGAATAGCTTGCATAAACCGGTATCGACATGCCAATATTCTTTGGCAGGAGTTTACCAAGTTCAAGGTTTGCGGCAATATCGAACTGTAGGAAATCATCGCGGTAACGTTCGTTCGCCCTTTGTTCAAGTGTACCAAATCCTTTTGAGTGAGTGTTGGCAGAAATCGACAACGTTCCAAGATCAGCCAGGGTAAGATCCACCCTGCCCAGCGCAGCCCATCCGCCCTGTTCATCGATGGAGGATAAACGCAGTTCATTCACCCAAATCTGTCCGCATGCAATGGTTGCCTTTGTATTTTCAACACCCAATAAAATGCCCCTGACTTCACCAAGGTTTGGATTTCCAACTACCGAGTACACCTGGCCGTTAGCCTGCAGCTGGCGATACACCTGGTTGAGTGGAGAAGATGAAAGGTTACGTTGTTGTTTCATTTTGGTTAATGCATCCAGGTCAAGCTCCAGTGAGTTTGCCGGGTTCCACAACGTATCATTATATGCGTCGGTATCAGGATTCAGGTTTACATCAAGCGGTGTTTTGATCAAAGGTATCCTGATCTCATAATAATTATTTACAAAATCGGTACCTAACCTTACAACTGCGGTAAGATCTTTATCCTGGAATGAGTTGACAGATTTGGAAGATTCTTCTGCATGTATGTACATTGATAACTTCCTGAATTGACGAAGATCCCTGTTGGCAAAAGTTTGGAATACACCTTTTGCATCATCTTTTTTCAGGTCGCAGAATACAAGGCTCATGGCCTGTTCGTTCTGTAAAAGATTTACCCCGTTATTACTCAGTGTTTGTACCCTTTCAATTTCTCTTGGTGTACGATAAGGTAAAGGAACACGCTTATCATTTTCTTCAATGTTAACTGCTTCTACATTAAATATAGAACCTGTTGTTGGCGCATAGACGCCGCTTGAATCGATCCTGTACTGGAACTTACGCCAGATATTACGGGTCAGCTGAAGTAAACCAAAACGCATCGTAACACTATCCGAAAAATCGGTCATGAACATCCTCATGAAGCGGATAGATTTGAAATCGGGAATATTGCCGATCTTCTTTTCATAGTTACCGATCGGGATCCTGAACTGGTACCAGGTTTCATCGCGGGTTGTACCATTCACAAGATTAACCGGAACCGTTTTTTTATCAACGATGAAGTTGGTGCCGATATTCATTTCCGTAGCGGTCGGCGGCTTGATGTCGACGATATACTGGAAATATTCTTCTGTTTCATTCAGCGTATTGTCACGATTCAGATCTTCTGCATCGGGATACAAAGTGGCAGCTGATGAAAATTCACCTCCATCAGAGATCGGCGAGTTGCCATCCGGGCTATTGTAGTTTTTATAACGGGCAAGGATACCGTCTGATGCGCCAAAGGCTGCATCTCGGTAATTGCGATAGTTATCGCTGGAAGGATCGTTTACAGCATCCTGGTATGCTTTGGAACCTGTACCAAAGTTGCCTGCAATATTATTCAGATAAGCCTGGCGCCTTGATCTTTCGTCATTATCATTCAATCCATCGAAACCAATATCCTGGAAAAGCCTGTCTTCCGGAATATTGCTGAACGCATTGGTAACCTGTATCGGGTTACGGGGAACCTTACCCCAGATGGTACTATCTTCAGGCGAAGGCGCATTGGGCGTGCTGAGGCCATTTTCATAAAACCTGCGGCCATCTTTCAACACATCTTCAGAAATATTTCCCAGGTTGAAATAAAGTTTACCACCTTCTGAAATACTTGCGTTTGGCCTGCGGGGTGTATTGATGAAAGGATCCTGCATCCAGAATTCGATGAATTCAATATTACTGGTTTCAAAATCGGTCTGATCTAAACTTCTCATTAAGCCACCGAATTTTCTCTTTGCTTCTGCAGCATCAATAAATTTACCCTCCGGAGTTAACCTGGTTGAAGCATCTTCATAATTGTAAGGGCCTTTTTCCTGCGGATAATAAGACATATCAAAAGTTACCAGCTGGCTTTCGCCAAAACCGGTAGTACGTTGCGGGAATATTTCTTTTTGATACACCTGGCGAACCCGGGGATCACTGAGTTCATCCCGGTCGGAAATAGGATTATTCTGTCCGTTGATTTGTTGCAATGTCTGTTCGATCTGGTACCATGCGATCTTTGCCCTGTTTTTACCATAGGTTAAACTATTGGTTGAATCTGCTTCTGGAAATAACAATGTTTGATTGCCACGTTGGGTAGCACCTTTCGGAACAGAAGCCAATCCCCAGCTGATCAAAGGGAAGCGAAGATCGATACCTGATTTACTTCCTTCGAAATCATCGATGTACACCAATCCATTTTTACCCCTTCCGATCTGCGGCGCATGACCAGGTTTTAATAGTGCGCCTTCTCCATAAAAATTTAATGTTGATGGTGCAGTGGTTGTATAGAAAGGAAGCTTATCCAGCAACTTGGTGAGTCGCGGCATATCTTTCCTGTAGTTTACATCCAGGCCATACATGGTATTTCGGATTGGATCTTCGTTATAATTCACCTTGGTAAAAAATGGCCTTTCTCCTAACCTAACAATGGTGCCACCGAAAGAAAGCTGCTCTTTTGCCGTATTCTTAGCCATGTAATCGAGTCGTAACCCGAGATAATTACGTTGCTGTAAACCAAAAGATGCATTGTTTTCAAAATTCACCTGCACGGGTAAACCAGCATTTAAAATGGCCTGGTTGGTCATCTTGATGGTACCGAGGTCGTAATTGATATCATAGTCTACCCCTTCCTGTAAGGTTCTGCCTCCGGCACTTACCGTAACAGATCCTTTGGGTATATTATAACCAATGCTGATCTCGGAAGATCCCGATGTTTTGGCACTTCCTTTCAGTACGAAACGGTTAAGGTTAGGATACTGTTGGGCTACTGCTTTAATGGAATCATACAAAGCATAATATAATGTATCCTTTATGTTAGGTTGCGATGGGCTGTTATACAAACCTGCTGCCAGGTCGCGACCAAAAGGTTCCAGCACCGGGAACATGACTCGACTATATTGCGATATCACCGTAAAATTCTCAACATAATCGAATACCCCATCCGGTTGTGGATCGAGCTGGCTGTTTAGCCTGTCTAAGTTGATGAGTGAAATGATTGGTGAACCCTGGTTCTTATCTCCGAATGGTGCATACCTTTTTTCTCCCAACCCTGGTTCCTGGTAAAGTACATCCAATTTAAAATCGGTAGGTGATAATACTCCATACCCGATCGTATAAACGTTTTTCAACATCAGGCCCCAGATCGGTAAGCTTGTACGCTGAGAGGTGGCTTTTAATAATTTAAGGAACAATACTTTTTGAGTGGCCGAAGTACTATCTGGTGGTATATCCTGCGAAAATTCACCCACCTGGTAAATTCGGCCATTGTATGAATATTGATAGGCTACTGCCAGCACTTCGTCTGTTTGCAAAGGCTGACTTAACGAGAGGGTTCCAACCTGTGGATTATAGATATACTGGGTAGAATCCAGTTTACGGGCAAATGTTTTTTCGAAATCCTGAACCGGCCTGAGACCAATACCTAAAAGGTTTGTGAAGATTGTTGCTGGTTTACGGGCATCTGGTAAACTGATCACCCGGCTATAAAGATCATTTGTATTATTATTAGGTACTTCGTTACTGGTTAATACATTTATGACAGGTGGAGGCAAAAAGGGTTGTAATTCGGCAAGATCCATGAGGCCCACCACATCACGGGTTTCAGTGGTTGTGCCATTCCGGTTGGTAACCCACACTTCCATCCTGAGAATCTGAACCGGGCTGGTGATCGCCGGCAGATTCTGCATCACCTTATTGTAATTATTTTTGAAATATTGTCCTACCAGGAAGTGACGGTTCTCTTCGTATTCATCAGCCTTTATTTCAAAGGGTGTTGCGGCTGCGCCACCCTGCAGGTTAACGGTTTGCCTTTGTGATTTTTGGTTGGCCAATACCGTGGTAACAAATAATTTACCAAACTGCAATTGCGTTTTGATACCAAACAACTGCTGGGCGCCGGGAATCAACGTTCCCCTGGCCGGAAAAGTAACGTTACCGGCTTCAAATCTTTTCAGGATCTCATCATCTTTACCGGTATAATCCAGTTTCAATTGGTTATCCAGGTCAAAATTGGCGAGGGTATTGTAATTGATCGGGAATTTGAGTTTATCACCAATGCTGGCATTTACATTTAACTGGGCATTCATGTTAAAATCAAGTCCGCCGTTCTTACGGGCTCTTTCTGGAAGCGTTGGATTATCGATCTTTTGCCCCTGGTAACCTGCGGTAATATCTACGTTACCCTGTGGACTGATGTCGATCTTACCATTTCCGAATAACCGGTTGAAGAGATTATCGGTTAGTTTTAATTTTGGCCTGCTAAGTTTTCCCCGGTTAAGGATGCTGGTGGTATTGCCGCGTTGCTGAAAATATTCTACTTCTGCCTGGCGATTCCGCATCTGCCAATATTCATTAAACGTATAAGTGGTAGGTGTGCGGTAATAACGGTTTCCTACTTTTTCGTAAATAACATACTGCCTTGTTTGAGGATCGTATACTACTGAATCACGGAAATTTGATGGATTTTGAAGATCGTACACATTTGTGTAAGCCCCGGAAACATTATCGCCCCTACGGTCGCTTATTGGAAATGGAAGGCTATCGCCCGTATTTGGAACGGTGGCAGGATTATTTTGCGCTTGCGACACAGACGCACTGCCCGTAACCAGCAATAACGAAAAAGTAGAATAGCCCAGTAAATTGAGGATAGATCTTTTATTAAGCGACATTCGGTCAATCAGTTAAGGTAGAGTTTTCTCAAATGGCTTTCAACGCTTTTTTAATTAATTCTTCTAAAAGTGATATATCAGGTTCGGCACGGATAATTTTCTGAATGGATTGCTCCGCCTGTGTCCTGGAAATTCCGAGTGCTGTCAATGCTGTTAACGCATCCTGCTCCAAACTATTGCCCCCCATTTGCATATTTCCCGCTGCAGTAGCGTGTTTGCCAACTTTATCTTTTAATTCAAGAACCAGTCTTTCGGCAGTTTTTTTACCAATTCCCTTCACACTTTCCAATAATCGCACATTTCCCTGAATAATGGCCCTATTGATCTCCTCGGGCCTGATAGAAGACAACATCATGCGTGCAGTAGCTGCACCAACCCCTGAAACACTGATCAATTGCAAAAAAATCTCCTTCTCACTCTTTTCCGAAAAGCCAAATAAGGTATGTCCGTCTTCCTTTACCTGCAGGTGAGTGAACAATTTACCCTCGGTTAGGTGTTGTATGTCGGAATATGTTTGTAAACTAATGTTTACTTCATAACCAACACCATTGACATCGATATACACCTGGGCCGGATTTTTATACGTAAATTTTCCCTGCAAATATGCATACATAATTTCTTGGTCTGTCGGTAGCGAAAATAAGGATATTTTACCAGCTGTACGAGTAAAAATAACATACTGTTTTTTTACATTATTTTTACGGCCTCTAAGATTAACTGTATATCATAAAAAAAATAGCATTCATGCAAAAAATTACTGCAGCCATTACCGGGGTTGGTGGTTATGTTCCCGAATACAAGCTCACCAACCAGATATTGGAAACCATGGTGGATACCAATGATGAGTGGATCCGAAGCCGCACCGGTGTTGAAGAAAGGAGGATCTTAAAAGGCGAAGGACTCGGCAGTAGCGATATGGCCGTGGAAGCAGTGAAAGAGCTTTGTCAGAAAACAGGGATTCCGATGGATGAAATTGAGTGCCTGATCTGTGCCACGGTAACCCCGGACATGGTTTTTCCGGCTACAGCCAATATCATTTGCGATAAAGCCGGCATCAATAATGCTTTTAGTTTTGACGTAGGTGCTGCCTGTTCGGGATTCCTGTATGCGCTGACCCTTGGCAGCAGCCTCATTGAAAGTGGCAGGTATAAAAAAGTGATTGTGGTGGGCGTAGATAAGATGAGCAGCATCATCGACTATAGCGACAGGGCTACCTGTATCATTTTCGGCGATGGAGCAGGTGCTGTAATGCTGGAGCCCCAAGCTGACGGAAATGGCGTGTTAGATAGTATTTTAAAAAGCGATGGCAGCGGAAGGCAGTTCCTTCATATGAAGGCCGGAGGATCGGTAAAGCCCGCTACAGTAGACACTGTTTTAGCCAAAGAACACTATGTTTACCAGGAAGGACAATCTGTTTTTAAATTCGCGGTAAAAGGCATGGCAGATGTAAGTTTTGAACTGATGGAACGCAATAATTTAACTGCCGATGACATTGCCTGGCTGGTTCCACACCAGGCGAACCTGCGTATCATTGATGCTACGGCCAACAGGATGAACCTTCCTAAGGAAAAGGTGATGATCAATATTCAGAAATTTGGAAATACTACAGCGGCTACCCTGCCGTTATGTTTATGGGAATGGGAAAACCAGTTGAAAAAGGGCGACAACATCATCCTGGCTGCCTTTGGTGGTGGTTTCACCTGGGGAGCTACCTGGCTTAAATGGGCCTACGACCCTAAATAGATCATGGTCAAATAAAGGCTTTGACTTCAAACTTAAATGCGCAATGAAACTTTTGAAAAAAATGCAGGTAAAAGGATTGTTATTCATAACATTCATTTTAGCAGGGCTAAATAGCCATGCGCAATTTTCCAGGTATATCATTCGGCTTAAGGACAAGGCCTTTAGCCCTTACTCGATCAGCAACCCCGGCGCTTTTCTCAGTCAACGGGCTTTGGACAGGAGAACCCGGTATAACATTGCCATCGACAGCAGCGATCTGCCCGTAACGCCCCGGTACCTGGATAGCATTCGGCTAGCCGGTAACGTTACCATCCTGAATACTTCTAAATGGCTGAACCAGGTGGCTATTCAAACTTCAGATGCCGCAGCTTTACAGAAAATAAATAACTTCCCTTTTGTGATCAATAGCGCACCACTGGCTGCCCGTACATCAACAACCACTATAGATAAAAAATTAGACCTGGGAGAAACACCCATTCCGCAAGCAGATCAAAAGCTGAATAGCATAAACAACGTAAATGATCAGTTTAATTATGGACAGTCGAACGGGCAGGTAAAAATTCACCATGGTGATTTCCTGCACAATCATGGATTCATGGGACAGCAAATGCACATTGCGATGCTGGATGCAGGTTTTTATCATTACCAGACATTGCCAACCTTTGACAGTATGCGCAATAACAGCCAGGTGTTGGGCACCTGGGATTTTGTAGCAGGAAATGCCAGTGTTAATGAAGACAATACCCATGGCATGCAATGCCTGAGCACGATTGCAGCCAATATTCCCGGGAAATTTGTTGGCACTGCACCAAAAGCATCTTTTTATTTATACCGTACTGAAGATGTTGGCAGTGAATATCCTATTGAGGAGCAAAACTGGGCTGCTGGTATTGAAAGGGCTGATAGCCTTGGGGTAGACCTTTGCACCACTTCTCTTGGTTACAATCAATTTGATAACCCGGTTTTCAATTATACATATTCCGACATGAATGGGAATACCACCCTCAGTGCCAAAGCTGCAGACATGGCTGCAAAAAAAGGCATGCTGATGGTGCTGGCTGCCGGCAATGCGGGGAATGATTCATGGCATTATTTAATAACACCTTCCGATGCAGACAGTGTATTATGTGTTGGTGCAGTTGATACAATTGGCAATGTCGGAAGTTTCAGTAGTTATGGGCCCAGCAGTGATGGACAGGTTAAGCCATCTGTTGCAGCAGTAGGCCGGTTGGCCGTTGTGGCTGATGTTAATACGGGACTTCCTGTATACAGCAGTGGCACTTCATTCGCCTGCCCCAATATGGCGGGCATTGCCACCTGTCTCTGGCAGGCATTCCCCGAAATGAATAACATGAAGATCATCCAGGTGCTGGAAGCCTCAGCTTCTAAATCGGGCAACCCCGATGACAGGGTTGGATATGGCATTCCCGATGCGAAAAAAGCATTCGTCATGTTGCAGAAAGAACTTTTTACCATGCAGGCGAACCTGAATACTAACTGTAATGCACAACTGCAGTTTTCCCTGAAGACTGATCCTACTATGACCATCGACCTGGAAAGAAAACTTTCTACAGAACAAACCTATACAAACGTACAAACAACGCAGGATCCCGGCAGTTACGGCACGCATGATTTTTCTTTAACCGACATTTTGTCGAACATCCCTCAAGGGAGTATTTCATACAGGCTTAAAGTAACCATCGGTTCGGATACCAGCTTTTACCTGGACCCTGTAACACTTGATTATACAGCAAATTGTATACCTACAGAGAATAACGTAAGCATACATCCCAACCCGGTTTCGGATATTGTGAAAATTAACATCGCCCGCACAACTACTTCCCAGGTTGGCATTGTTATTCAGAATGCGGCTGGTCAGAAAGTTTACAGCCTCCGGTTCACACAGCAGCCAGGCGTTAGCGTTAGTCCAGTCTCCATGTCTCATATGAGCCGTGGCGTTTACTTCGTTTCCATTTTCATCGATAACAAAAAAGAGAGCACCCGGAAAATCCTAAGGCAATAATGGTTTTGTAAATACCGCTACAAACATTGTATCGGCTGCTATTTCATAGCCTTTGAGGTATTCCTGCTGTAAAAGTTTCAGGGAAAGAGAATTATGTATAAAAGAAACAATTTCGTCATTTTCCTGGCGGAAGACGGAACAGGTTATGTAAAAAAAGAGTCCGCCGGGTTTAAGTTTCCTGGTCACATTAGAAACGATCTGCTTCTGCCTGTTTGAAAAAATTTCTATTTGATTTTCTTTAAAATAATAAAGCTGCTCAGGTGTCCGGCTCCAGGTTCCGCTGCCTGTGCATGGCGCATCACAAACTATTATTGAAAATTCTTCTTCGGGCAAATCCGGGTCGGGCAATGAAAGATCTGCTACAAAACTCCGGTTGATATTGATTCCGGCCTGTTGAAGACGCTGGGCCAGGTTCTGCAAAATATTATTTCGTATATCGCTTACTGTTATATTCACATTCCCTTTAAGAACATCAAATAACAGGACCGATTTACCCCCACTGGCTGCACAGCAATCCCAGGCTGAAACCCTGTTCCCGCTGAATAAAACCTTTTTTTCTTCCTGCAGGTAATTCAATACCTGCTGGGAATTGAAATCCTGAACTACCACATCTTTATTCAAAACAAAAAGATCATCCAGCGAGGTGCTGTTTTTCAACCGCAGGCAATCATTTCCCAGCCATTCATGTGCCAGGCCCGAAGTTTCCAGGATTGACCGAACACGTTGGTGCTTTCCCGGCCTTATCCTTAGATACAGCCCAGGCTGCTGTAACAATGACGTACAAAATTTATCCTTGTCAACCAGGCTTGATAAAGAATCATGAAAAGGAAAAATACCTGTAGCGTCTAAATTCAGCATGGCCAGTTTTTCTTTTTTAGAAAGGCTGATATTTTCATTCAACCCGGGGCGAAGGGTTGCAAGCATTTCACTACTTTCCTGTTCGCAGAGAAAAAGGCCTGCGAGTATTGATTCTTCTATATTATCCGACCTAACGGCATGGGCTGTCCGAAAATAGGTATAACAAAGATGGGCAATATTTTTCCGGTCCTTCGAGCCAAATTTTTTACTGGCCGAAAAGAATTTTTTCAGGTGAAACAACAGTGGCCCGCTGCCATCATAGGTTTTCAGGATGCTGGTTGCAGAAGCAATATAGGAATGAAATCGGCTCATAAAAAAGGCCGGCTTTACACCGGCCTGTTATTGAAATTACTTGATTATAGTTCGAGCATGGCTTCAACAGGATCTTTTCCGAAAAGCAGTAATGCAGGATTTTCGAGCAATTGTTTTACCAATACGAGGAATCCAACTGATTCCCTTCCATCAATGATACGATGATCGTAGCTCAACGCAACATACATCATCGGCCTGATGACCACCTGCCCGTTAATGGCCACAGGTCTTTCAACAATATTGTGCATACCTAAAATAGCACTTTGCGGAATATTGATGATGGGTGTACTCATCATGGAACCAAATATGCCCCCATTGGTGATGGTAAATGTTCCACCCGTCATTTCTTCAATAGTAAGCTTATTATTCTTGGCTTTTGTTGCCAGGTCTACAACTGCTGCTTCAATCTCAGCCATACCAAGACTTTCAGCATTCCTGATCACCGGAACAACCAGGCCTTTTGGCGCACTAACGGCAATGGATATGTCGCAATAATCATGATAAATGATATTTTCTCCGTCTATATAAGCATTTACAGATTTGAATTGTTGTAATGCGTAGCAACATGCCTTGGTAAAGAAACTCATGAATCCCAGGTTCACGCCATGCAGTTCTTTGAATTTATCCTTATATTTTTTCCGGATCTCCATGATGGCACTCATGTCAACTTCATTAAACGTGGTAAGCATAGCGGTCGTATTCTTTGCTTCCACCAACCGCCGGCTAACTGTTTTACGGAGATTGCTCATTTTTTCAGGGCGGTCGTTACGGCTGAATAATTCAATCCCTGGTTTTCTTCCGGGATGTTCCAAAGCCTCCAATACGTCCTGCTTGATGATTTTTCCATTACTTCCTGTAGGCGTGATTTTTTTACTATCAACTTTATTTTCAGCAATCATGGCTGCGGCAACAGGAGTGGCTTTTACATCAGCCGGCGCATTTTGTGCAGGCTTAACTTCAGGCTCTGCCTTTGTAACAGGTTTTATTTCAGCAGTTGCTGCTGGTGCTGCCGGCGCTGGCTTTTCCGGCCTAACAGCTTCTGTATCAATGGTACATACCGCATCACCGATGGCCAGTGTATCCCCTTCCTTGGCTATCTGATGCACTTTTCCAGCCTGCTCAGCATTTATTTCAAAAGTAGCTTTTTCGCTTTCCAGTTCGGCGATCACCTCATCCCTTTCGGCCCATTCCCCTTCAGCTTTAAGCCATTTTACCAGGGTCACTTCACTAATGCTTTCGCCTACAGTAGGTACTTTTATCTCTATTGACATGTATTCTTCTTTAATTGGGGCAAATTTCGGGAAAAACGGGTTAATTCATTTTGATTTCTTTTAAAAACCCTGTTACCGGATAAATAACATAATATCTGCTATTTGATATCATAATTAATTTATTTACCTTCACCCGGCCTAACATAAGGTTTTCCAATTCAATACCTTTAACAAACCAACTGCAGCTGTTCAATAACCTGGTTATTGACAGCCATCCTCATCCTCCTGAAAAAAATTCCGCAGAACAATTTAATTATTACCATTAAAAGGTTTGTATGATAAAAAGGACGTTCCCTTATGCCATGTTGATATGGGCTTTTGCCTGTATTTCCCCTGCAGCTTTTGCTCAATTGACGATCAATAATGCTCAATTGTTTATTGAATCAGGTGCTACTGTTACCGTTCAGGGTGACATGAGCAGCAACGCCAATATTGGCGGAACCGGCAAGATTCTGCTAAAGGGCAGCAGCACCCAAAATGTAAACATGAATGGTTTTACCATTCCCAACCTTGACATAGAAAATCCATTGAATGCAAATCTTACCGGGAATGCGATCATTGGAAATAACCTGAACTTTACCATCGGTTCATTAAGGATCGGAAATAATACTTTAACGGTGGCAAATAATGCAACTGTTACCAATGCAACGAATGCAAAATTCATTGTTACAAATGGCACGGGTTCGGTTAAAAAGAATAACCTGGGAGCTGCCGGAAATACTTCATTTACTTTTCCAATTGGATATAGTGCAGCAGAATACAACCCAGTAACGGTAACGAATACAGGCACTGCTGATAATTATGCTGCAAGGGCCACTCAACAGGTTTTGGTAGATGGCGTTACTCCTGCTACCAGCGATTTTGCAAACAATAGCTGGGTGATTACAGAGGAAGTTGCCGGTGGTTCAAATCTTGCCATTGACGGAACCTGGAGCAGCGCAGATGAATTAAGTAATTTCAACAGGTTAAAAGCTGGTATTGCCCGTTATACAGCAGGGTCTGATTGGGACCTGCCCGCTTCAAATGTATTGGCAGCTGCCGGCGCAGGGCCTTATACCAGGAACAGGAGTGGCATTACCAATGTTGGCACATTTGCGGTTGCAGATCTGCAATTTGTAAACAAGGCAAGAGTTAACCTGAAAGTGTTTTTACAAGGAGCCTACACCGGCAGTGGTGGTGGTATAGCCGCCGGATTGATGAGAGATCAATTAAGGGCAAATAATATTTTACCAGTTAGCCAGCCATATAACGCAGGAAAGTTCATTCACCAGGGCGTTGAAGGTGGTACAGAAACAGTTGCAGCATCCGTTTTTAATGTAGCTGCAGTTACCGATAATAACATAGTAGACTGGGTTTTCGTTACCCTGTTAGATGGCAATGTACCAGCTACTAAATTGCAAACAAGGACTGCCCTATTGCAGAGAGATGGAGATATAGTTGACCTGGATGGCGTTTCTCCTTTATCATTGCCCATTAATCAAAACGGGAACTATCATATCAGTGTAGGTCATCGCAATCATTTAAGTGTACGCACGCCAAATGCCTCACCATTAAACCTGGTAGAGAATGCCGTTAGCCCTGTTTCATGGGATTTTACTACGGCCGTTAATAAAGCTTACGCTGATCCTACCATTACTTCAAATGCTCCATTAATTGCTGTAACGTTTAGTGGAAACACTAAATATTGCCTCATTGGTGGAAATACAGATGGAATGACCAACACCGGCGCTAATGGCAGGACGGTTATTTATTCTGGCTCGGGCAACGACAAAAGCAGCATCCTTTCTGCGGCACTTGCCGGCAACTCTTCTGGTAGCCTGACAATAACCGCAGCCAATTACCAAACTCTTGGTCGTTATGACCTTAATATGAATGGCTCAGTGATCTATTCCGGTTCAGGAAATGACCCGATTGTGATTTTAAATGCACTGGGCAGCAATACATCCGTTACAGCTAAAGAACATCAATAATTGTACATCAACTTAATATTATGAAAAGTATCTTTTACATTTTTTTATTACTGGTAACTTCACAGTCATTCGGGCAGGGAGAATGGGTAAGCGCTTCCATTGACAATGGAACAACAGCAAACAGCACCGCTTTATTCATTCAGTCAAATTCGGAATTTGATGCCAACAAATGTGATAACATTGTTTTCACTGCACGCATTCCGAAAGCAGCCGGCGCTTCTGTTACCATTTCAGAAAGCTTTCATTCAGCTTCATTTGCCCACATAACTTTTGCTATCCAAAAACTAAATGTGGATGATGGAAACTTTTACTATTACCTGATCAATGGAACTGGAACTGTTCAGGCTCCATCAGGTTTTATAGTTCCCATCAATACGCCGCAAAAAATTGTTGAATTAACCTACGCAGGCGGTACAACAGGGCTGGTTCAACTGGCAAACATTGAAAATGATATTCCCGGAAATAATTTTATTCGCCCACAGTTTTATATCCAGATCAACCAGGGCGACATTACCAATCTTACAACCATGTTTTATGGAACCGGTGGTGCCGTACCATTTAACAACCAGCCTGTAACAGGCGATGATTGGGTATCTACAGCAAACCTGGTAGCACTGCCGGTAAAGTTCCTTTCGTTTACTGCAACCAAAAAAGCAGACAATGCTGAACTGGTTTGGGTAGCAGATAACGAAAATGCATTGACAGATCATTATGAAATAGAGAGAAGCTTAAATGGCATAGATTTTATCAAAACAGGAACAGTGGCTGCTAAAAACAATGGCAACACACGCAACACCTATACTTCCCTTGATATGCATATTTCTGCATTGCGAAATTCGGGTGCTATCTACTATCGTATCAAACAAATTGACAAAGATGCAAAAACGGCATATACCGATATCCGCTTTGTAAGAACCGATGGAAAGAATGCAGGTATCAGCGTTTACCCTAACCCGGTAGTAACAAATACCACGGTTAATATTGACCTGGCAGAAGAAACCAAGATCAACCTGGTATTGGTAGATGCTTCAGGCAAGGAAGTTCAGAAAATCAGCATCAATGGAGTGAAAGGACTGAACCAATACAAACTGAATATGGCAAAATTCGCCGCAGGTACATATATCATCAATGTGCATGCAGGTGACATGATCACTTCTTTACCTGTTGTAAAAAGCGGTAAATAAGAATAGTATTTTAAAATAAGAATCCCCGGGAGTAATTCCGGGGATTCTTATTTTCTATAAGGGTGTTATGTAACCGAATAATTTTCTACAAATCTACTTTTCGTTTATGCGCCAAGGTAACCCCTGAGTAATTTGCAGCGTGATGCTGTTCTCAGCTTGGTAATGGCTTTGTCTTTGATTTGCCTCACCCTTTCACGGGTAAGGTTGAATCTCTCCCCTATGTCTTCCAGGCTTAACGGGTGATCGATGCCAATTCCAAAGAAGAAACGGATCACTTCTTTCTGCCTTTCGGTGAGTGTGCTCAGGGAACGTTCTATTTCTGTTTTAAGAGAAGCATTTACCGCAAGTTCATTATCTGTACTCAATGCATTGTGGTTTTCCAGCACATCAATCAATGTGCCTTCTTCCCCGTCAAACAGTGGCTGGTCCATGCTTACATGACGGGCGGCTACACCAAGTGTGGCAGCTACTTCTTCGGTATCAATATCGAGAAGGAATGCCAGCTCTTCAGGTGTAGGTTCCCTTTCGTATTCCTGTTCCAGTTGTGAATATGCTTTGCTGATCCTGTTGGTAAGTCCTACTTTATTAAGCGGCAACCTTACAATACGTGATTGTTCGGCCAGGGCCTGTAAAATGCTCTGGCGTATCCACCATACTGCATATGAGATGAATTTAAAGCCCCTTGTTTCATCGAAACGCTGGGCAGCTTTTATAAGCCCGAGATTACCTTCATTGATCAGGTCGGGCAGTGTTAATCCTTGATTTTGATATTGCTTTGCAACCGAAACTACGAATCGCAGGTTCGCTTTTGTTAATTTCTCCAATGCAGCCTGGTCACCCTTTTTGATCAGGATAGCGAGTTTAACCTCCTCTTCAGGAGAAATTAATTCTACCTTTCCGATTTCCTGTAAATACTTCTCCAGACTCTGGCTTTCACGATTGGTAATGGATTTCGTTATTTTCAGCTGACGCATACTCATAAGCGGGTGGGGGTTTTAGGTGTTAACTGATTATAGATAGATTTTTATCAAAACTATTCTGTTTATGAAATGTTAACATGTATAACGTAATTTATGGCATTTATTATATGCAGCCAAAAAATAATTAATGTATGAAAATGCTGATTTAGGCAGGAATTGAGCCGGTTTGATAAATAAATGATGGAGATTTGAAAATAATGATACAAATATTTTGTCACGTTAATAATTTTTCTATAATTGCACCGTACAAGTATTTTTAAATAATCAGAATGAGTAAGAAAGTTTTATATACGTTGGAATACCCGGTCAGATGCTCACCCGCAATTTTGTATGAGTTTCTGAGCACCCCGGCCGGGTTGCAGGAATGGTTTGCAGATAAAGTAGATGAACGTGACGGGATGTTTAGTTTTTCATGGAACGGTACCGAAGACAAAGCTACATTGGTAGACAAGGAGGCTGATAAATTTATACGCTTTCATTGGACCCATATGCAAAAAGATGAGTTTTTTGAGTTCAGTATTGAAAGATCTGAAGTGACGAACCAGACCATTTTGATCGTAAAAGATTTCGCTGAAAAGAAAGAGATCAAGGATCAGAGTCAGTTATGGGAATACCAGGTAAAAGAACTTTTTCATCGCCTGGGCAGTTAAACCATGAGCCTGGTTATTTTTTCATAACCTGCGTCCAATAGCATTGGCATGCTATTCCATTCATCCAGGTTAAATTTCAAAGCCAGTTTGATAAATGATTTATTTTCTACAAACTGTGTTTTTTCTTCCCGGGATAAATTTTCAAATAGCCTGTAATTGTTTTCTTCAAAATGATGCTGCCATTCTTCAGTGTGCACCCCAATAAAAATTCCGGGTATTCCAGTTGATAAATTATTGCGGATTTTTTCAATCAAAGCCTGCTTATACTTTCCTGATAGATGCAGGGTAATGCTGAAGAAATTTGCCCACCAGAACATGGTTCGGATCGCAAAAATATGCTCCTTATCAAAACACCTGGGATAATCCATCATTACATATGGAAGCTGCAGGTATTGCTCCCCTTTATATATCTTGGGCACTGAATCTGTTATTTCATCTGAAAGGAATAAGCCTTGTTTTAAACAGGAATTGATAGCAGGTATTCTATCGGCCATCATTTCGTAAACCTTTTGTATGATGACCTGTTTCGTTAAAATCCAGCCCGCATCCTTAACCAGCGCAAGTTCCTGATCAGAAAGCATTATTTTTGTTGTTGGAGACATACTGAAAAATTAATGTATTTTCCACTACGCCGTTTTAGAAATTTCCCGCATGATAAAAAAACTCGATAAGCTTATTTTAAAATCTTTCATTGGCCCCTTTATTGGAACTTTTTTTATTGCGTTTTTTGTGTTGATGATGCAGAGTTTGTGGAAGTACCTGGATGACCTGGTAGGCAAAGGACTCGACTTTTTAACGATCGGCGAATTTTTATGGTATGCAAGTGCTTCATTGCTCATGCTGGCCATGCCCATTGCCATTTTGATCTCTTCCATTATGACCTTTGGCAACCTTGGGGAAAGCTTTGAACTGGTAGCCATAAAAGCCGCGGGCATTTCTCTCCTGCGGTTCATGCGGCCATTGATGTGGGTGGCCATTTTCTTATGCGGTGTTACATTTGTGTTTGCCAATTATGTGATCCCTTATGCCAATTTAAAATTCGTTACCCTATACAATGATATCTACCTGAAAAAACCTGCATTCGATCTCAAAGAAGGTGTTTTCTTTACGCATATTCCCAATTACGCCATAAAGGTTGGCAAGAAAGAATCAGATAATAAAACAATCAGGAATGTGATCATTTACGAGCAAGGCAATTTGTTACAGGACAATTGCATTGTTGCCGAAAAAGGTGTCATGAATATTTCTCCTGATAACAATTACCTCGAATTTAATTTGGAAAATGGTTATCGCTACCAGGAAAGAGGAAATTCGATGGATTCCACCACGGAATTTATCAGGCTTGGTTTTAAAAATTTCAAGAAACTATTTGACCTGAGTATTTTACAAAAACAAACGACTCCCGACAGCCTTTTCAAAAACAATTATAAGATGTTAAGTTCGAGGCAGCTTAATAAAAATATCGATTCCCTGGTTAAATCGGAAGACAGCCTTGTTCGTAAGATGGGAACCAGTTTAACTTATTATGTACACTATGGAAATATAGCAGACAGCATTTGGAAAAAACTACCTGCCCTTGATTCTAAAAATGCCCCTAACCGCCTAATACCCGATTCTGCACTCGAGATTGTTGCGGGACGTGCTAGTTCCATTGCTTCGGACCTGAGAAATACAGTACAATTCGCCTCTACAGATATTGATGCCCGGCAAAAAGACATCCGTTATCATAAAATAGAATGGCACCGTAAATTCTCTCTATCACTCGCTTGCCTGGTGTTGTTTTTTATTGGGGCACCCCTGGGTTCCATTATAAGAAAAGGCGGACTAGGTATGCCTCTTGTAGTTGCCATTATTTTCTTCCTGATATTTCACCTGCTGAATATGTTTGGTGAGAAGTTTGTGAAAGAAAGTATTGTAACACCTTTTACTGGCATGTGGCTTGCAATCATAACGTTAGTGCCGGTTGGTGTTTTTCTCACTTATAAAGCCATGCACGATTCACAGCTTTTTAGCAAAGAATACTATTTCAGGATTTATAAAAAAATAAAACCATTATTCACTATATTTATTAAAGCAATCCGTAAATCTTAAACAAATACTATGAGCAATTCAGGCACATCCGGCAGAAGAAAGTTTATAAAAACAACGGCCGGGGGTACAGTTGCCTTCACACTTGGCCTTACCGGGTTAAATAGTTTACTTTCCTCTTTTGCAGAACCAGGCCAGGATGACATCCATGTAAAATTTAATACCGGCTTCGATCAACAACCGTTACCATATGCTTATGATGCATTAGAGAATGTGATCGATGCAAAAACAATGGAGATCCACTATTCAAAACATGCAGCCGCTTATGCAAAAAACCTGAAGGAAGCTGCTATTGCAGAAAAGGTAGACATCAACCAGCCAGTTGAAAAAATATTTGCAAAAGTAGATGGCTATTCTGCTAAAATAAGAAACAATGCCGGCGGTCATTACAACCATGAAATGTTCTGGAAATGTATGCGGCCAAAAACAGAAAATAATAAACCGGTTGGGTCGTTAAAAGATGCCATTGAAAAAGAACTCGGAGGTTTTGACAAATTCAAAGGATTGTTCTCTGATGCTGCTAAAAATCGATTTGGAAGTGGATGGGCATGGTTGTACCTTGATGCTGGCAAGCAATTGAAAATCGGGAGTACGCCTAACCAGGATAATCCATTAATGAATATCAGCGAGATCAAAGGCTTCCCTTTATTGGGCATTGATGTTTGGGAACATGCCTATTACCTGAAGTACCAAAATAAAAGAGCAGATTATATAGAAAATTGGTGGAATGTGGTGAACTGGGATTATGTTCAACAACGCTATGAAAATAAAGGATGAAAAAACTTTACTGGATAATTTTAATAGCCGGAACGATCATTATGATTTTCGTAATGAAAACGACCGGTAAATCATTAGAAACATCCGCTACCCCACTTGGCATTATTAATTTAGAGATCGCCCCGGGCAAGGTTATTGTTCAGGCAGTTTTACATGCATGGGAAAAAAAGAACATCGATTCAACTGATAATATTTCTATTGCCAAAACGAA
This sequence comes from Bacteroidota bacterium, assembly GCA_029560415.1. Classification (GTDB taxonomy): domain Bacteria; phylum Bacteroidota; class Bacteroidia; order Chitinophagales; family Chitinophagaceae; genus Ferruginibacter. The sequence goes on from JAKQKY010000299.1 coordinate 23,740, forward strand.
TATATACCTCGATTTTCTTTTCATTTTGTTTTATGCTCCATTCTTATATTTCAGCACTAAAACACTTTCTGCAGGCTTCTACAAAAAAACATTTATTGCCAGGGCGGTAAAGCCAATTACAATAGGCATCATCGGTGCTGCGGTTTTAGATGTATTAGAAAACATTGGTATGCTGTTAAGCCTGCATGACCAGGTATCCGACAGGATCGCCTTCTTCACTACAGTTTGTTCCCTGGCCAAATGGGGATTGGTATTTCTTTCGATTGCATTTATTTTATTTGTGCTGGTATCAAAACTCTTTCAGCCAAAGAAGAAGTAAAAAAACTCAACCGGAGAATCCTTTAAATAGACTCAGCCTTTGCCAGCAAACAATCTAAAGAAGAACAGAATGTAAGCAAACAAAGGCTGATGAATTGACAAGCAATCGTGATGCAAATGTATCATTACATAACCTAATCATCCAAATAATAAAACATATTTTTTTGCAAAAATTTTATTCTTTCAACCTATAAAATATTGAAAGCAAAATCAACTACATTTGTACCCCTCCCTATTTTTATATTCAATTAAAACATCATTCATATGCAGGCTTGGAAAGATTACCAGGAAAAGAACAAGGATCGTTTTTTGAACGAATTACTTGATTTGCTTCGCATCCCCAGCGTAAGCGCAAAAAAAGAACATAAGGCAGATATGGAACGTTGTGCAGAAGCAGTGAAGCAACGTTTACTTGAAGCAGGTGCCGATAAAGTTGAAATATATCCTCTCGAAGGCGGGCATCCAATTGTGTACGGCGAAAAAATTATTGACCCGGCAAAACCAACCGTATTGGTATATGGTCATTATGATGTGCAGCCGCCTGAACCATTGGAACTTTGGAAAAGCGGACCGTTTGAACCTACCATTATTGACGGGAAAATATTTGCAAGGGGAAGTTGCGATGACAAAGGACAGTTTTACATGCATGTAAAAGCACTGGAAACACTTGTTCAGACAAATACGCTTTCCAACAATATTAAATTTTGTATTGAAGGAGAAGAAGAAGTTGGATCTCCAAACCTGGGAAAATTTGTTGCATCGCATAAAGAACTGTTGAAGGCAGATTGCATTCTCATCAGCGATAGTGCCATGATCAGCCTGGAAACTCCGAGTATAGACATTGGCGTTAGAGGGTTAAGTTATATTGAAGTAGAAGTCACCGGACCAAACCGTGATTTGCACAGTGGCGTTTATGGAGGTGCCGTTGCCAATCCAATTACCATACTTGCAAAAATGATTGCATCTCTTCATGATGAAAACAATCATATTACAATCCCTGGTTTTTATGATGATGTGGTGGTATCAACTCCTGAAGAAAGGGATCTGATGGCCCGTGCACCTTTTGATGAAAAAGAATATGCAGAAGACCTGGGCGTGAAAGAACTTTGGGGTGAAAAAGGTTATACCACCAACGAAAGGACCGGCATCAGGCCTACGATAGAACTCAATGGCATCTGGGGTGGATATACCGGCGAAGGCGCCAAAACCGTATTACCTTCCAAAGCATTTGCCAAGATCTCTGCAAGGTTGGTACCCAACCAGCAATCTGATAAAATGACGGAGATCCTGATCAATCACCTGCAAAAGATCGCTCCGCCTTACGTTACCGTTAAAGCGTCCCTGCATCATGGCGGTGAACCTTACATGACGCCAATCGATAGCAAAGCTTATAAAGCAGCTGCCAAGGCCATGGAAACCACATTTGGAAAAACTCCCATCCCGGTACGTGGTGGAGGCAGCATTCCTATTTGCGCACTTTTTGAAAAAGAACTGGGTATCAAAATTGTATTTATGGGATTTGGCCTCGACAGCGACAACCTTCATAGTCCAAATGAAAAATTCAACCTGGCCAATTTTTACAAAGGCATTGAAACAATCCCTTATTTCCATCAATATTTTACCGAGATGAGTTAAGCTCGTTTTTAATATTTAAAATGCCCGGAGATCCTGGATCAGCCGGGCATTTTTCATTTTGCACCGCTTTCAAAAGCCGTTTTGTTTAAACCTTGATAAAAATGAACTGAAAACTGTATTTTTGCGGCTTTCCTAACAAACCTGTCTTTACAGGCCTGAAAAATTATGCTGAATGAAAATTTATAGAAATAAAAAACTGAGGAAGATCATCATCCCACTGCTGAAAAAACTTAACCTCGGCAACATTACCATCAAGCACCATTATACAGGCTCAAAATTTAAACTCGACGCATTTACCCATAAAGGTTATTGGTATCATGGCAAAAACCGTGAGAAAGTACAGATGGATTTTTTCGATGCCATCATAAAAGAAGGTGATACGGTATTTGAATTGGGTGCCCATATCGGGTACATCAGTGTTTATTTTTCAAAACTGGCTGGAGCTGCAGGAAAAGTATACGTATTTGAACCCGGCGCCAACAACCTGCCTTATGTAAGGGAAAATACAGCCAACTCTAAGATCAACAATATTACCCTGGTAGAAAAAGCTGTATCCGACAGCAATGGTAAAGCCACTTTTTACCTGGAGAATCTTACCGGGCAAAGTAATTCATTGGTAAAAGATTACCGGGTAACGAAAAAAATTCAAACGAAAACATTCCTTGAATTAAAGAAAAATGAAGTAGAAGTGGAAACCATCCGACTGGATGATTTTGCAAGGGACAATGACATTACCAGGATCGATTTTATCAAAATAGATATTGAAGGCGCTGAATATATGGCCATCAAGGGTATGCCGAATATTTTGGAGCAGCTCAAACCTGCCCTGATGATTGAGGTGACCGAAAATCATGAGCCATTGCAGGCCCTGATGAAAAGCAAAGGATATGTGATCATAGACGAGTTCAACAATATTGTGGAAGACCTGAAGGCTTTTTATGGCAACCTGTTTTGTGTTCACAATTCAAACAAACCCCTGATCGATAAATTGCTGAAAATCGGTAAAGCATAAACGAAGTTATTTTTCCAAGTTGATTTCCTCAGATTGGAATTTCAATAAGTAATTCGCAACCTTTCCCCTTCTGTGAATGAAGGGTGAAGGTTCCTGAAAAAGATTCAACCCGTTTACGGATATTGTTCAAACCGATACCAGATCTGATGGCAGCAGGATCAAATCCTTTTCCGTTATCGTAGATGCGCATGGCAACTGCATTGATCTTATGGTAAATGCTGATCTCTACAATCCTGGCTCTTGAATGCCTCAACACGTTATTTAACTGTTCCTGCATTACCCTGTATAAATTCAACTGGATATTACTGTTGATTCCTTTATTGATGTTTTCATCAATATTTACCCTGAACATAAACCGTTCATTAACATTAAAGCTCCTGATCAATTCATGTACTGCATCGGAGAAAGTTATATTGTCGAAGGAAGCTGGCGACAACCTGTGAGATAATTTGCGTATTTCATCGATTGCTTTATTGATATATTCCATTGATTCCTGGATATGGATAGATGATTGATTTGCATTTGAATGATTGGTCATCGCAAGACTCAACAACGTACCTGCAAGTATCTGGTTGATGTTATCATGTAATTCCTGCCCAATGAGGTAACGTTCTTTTTCTTGTGCATTCAGAATGGCTTTTACGATGAGTTGTTCATTTTCCTTATTCTTTTCTTCAGCGAATTTTCGGGCACTGATATTGGTATAAAAAATCGAGAGACCCTTTACATTGGGGAATGCCCTTACTTCCAGCCACATGGCATAGGTATCGTAATATATTTCAAAAGAGCGGTCAACGCCCAATTCCATCGCCTTCCTGAATTCAGTTTCAAATAAGCCACCTATGATATCGGGGAAAACTTCCCAGATCTCCATCCCGATCAGGTCGTCTTTTTTTTTATTCATCAAGGAAAGTGCCTTTGTATTCACAAATACATATTTCCAATTACGGTTAAGGTGCACAAAGGCATCTCCCATATTTTGCAATATATATTCCAATGCATGCATAGCGAGGATATATCCGATGACTAGGTTAGAAATACCGTATTCAATTTACCCCTACCCTATGGTGATTCCTATACGGGAACTACGGGAAATCAGTGCATAAATACGATGGGAAAAATATGGTAAGCTTAGCGACATTTACTTCGCAAATAACTACCTGAATTTTTCCTTCAATCTCAAGACGTTTTTTTCAATAAAATGATAGGAAAGAATTGCGAGGCTGGCCGTTAGAATAATATTCAAAGGGAATTGTTGTATATACAGGGTGCCACCTGGGGAAGTTCTTAAAAATAATCCCTGGTACACGTAAAGTCCGTAAGAAATTTTTCCGATATAAGATAAAGGTTGCAATTCCAAAATCGTTGCTAACCTGCTTTGCTGGTTTACATACAACCAAACCAGGAAAATGGCTATCCCAAAAGCCTGGAAAATATAATTAACAGGCAACAGTACATCCGGCAAATAAATGCCTGCTGAAAATAATAAAACAGGCAGTACCAGGCTTCGCAAATTGTTGTGAAAAAAATTTGTCAGCTTCTCATGATGCCTATGCAATATGATGGCCGACATAGAGCCAATGATAATGGGAGCTGCAGCCGGGATGAACCACCTCGAGGTTTTAAACCCGTCGGCAAGTAATGAATAGGTTTTACCCTTATATTCAAAAGGAATATACACTGCGTTAAAAATATACACCGCCAGGATACTAAGAAGAATGAAAACTAAACAACCTGTAACCAGGGCTCTTTTTTTAAAATGACGAAGTAATAAAAAAGGCCAGGTAAAATAAAACTGTTCTTCTACTGCGAGTGACCAGGTGTGGGAAAGCTCGGGCATAAAAAAAACATTGGGAACAAAATTATACAGGTAGAAAACTGAAAATAAAACAGCCGGGTAATTGGCTGGCAGATAGTGGAATCCCATCAGCAATAACAAGCAGGTAAAGAAAACGATCAAAGGAGGAAGCAAACGGAGAAACCTTCGGGCAAAAAAATGAAGAAAATTAATCTTCCCTGTTTTTGCCAATTCATTGATCAATAACCATGTGATGAGGAAGCCACTTAATACAAAAAAAATATTGACTCCCGTAACTCCCGAAAACAAAGGAAAAATGCGAAGCCTGAAAAATGCCTGTTGTGGTAAAAGTTGCTGAATGCCGAGGTGATTGAATATGACAAACAATATCGATACCCCCCGCAATCCATCAAAACCCCTGATATGTTTTACCATACTATATAACCATTAACTGGTTGGTTAAAGTTAATAAACGATGCCTATAAAGTTTTATCTAATTAAATAATCAACAGGTATAATTAAAAAAACCTCCATTGAGGAGGTTTGTATCGGGGAGCAGACTTGAACTGCCGACCTTCGGGTTATGAATCCGATGCTCTAACCAGCTGAGCTACCCCGACAAAGGGGTGCAAAAATAGAGAAATTCGTCTATAAGAAAAAATGATTGAGATGCTTTTTTATGAATCTGCATTTAAAACGCATATTAAAACCGGAATGGCATTGTTTCCGGCACGATTTTCTACCTGTTTATAAGAAAACATGAAAAATAACGAGACAGAAAAAAAGGAGAAAAAAAAGACCGAAGTGTCTATTGCTGAAATCAAAAAGGAGCCTACGGATCAGGATGCGGCCAAAAAGGGATACAATGAAAAAAATCCTTTGCAGCCACAAGGTGCTTTTACGCCAGATTCTCTTGAAAAAGAAGATCCTGCCGATCCTGCTAAAGCCTAGGCTTCCAGGGAATTTCGGGCACCTGCATTAAATGCCCGGTATATCTTGCCAGCATAAAAAGGTAATCGCTGAGCCTGTTGATGTATTGTATCACCAATGGGTCTACAAAGAGATTTTCTTGCTGCATGTGTACGCATAACCTTTCGGCACGCCTGCATACACACCTGGCTACATGTATGGTGGAAACAGCTGTGTGACCTCCAGGCAGGATAAAAGATTTCATGACTGGTAATGATTCATTCATGCTATCGATCTCTTTTTCCAGCAGCTGAATATCTTCTTGCTTAAGGTCTGGAATCTTCATAAGGGGTTCTTTATCCGGGTCACAGGCGAGTGATGAACCCACCGTAAACAACCTATCCTGCACTTCCCGAAGGATCATTTTTGAATGTGCATCGGTCAAAAGATCGCCAACAAGGCCTATATAAGAATTTAATTCGTCGATGGTTCCGTAACTTTCTATGCGTAGATGGCTCTTGGGTACTTTCGTTCCGCCAATCAGGCTGGTATTCCCCAGGTCGCCCGTTTTGGTATAAATTTTAAATGCCATGTTGCTTTTTATGGTTGAATCTAAGAAATTGAAATAAACTTATGCCGGTTGTTCGATCAGGGTTGGATGTTCGTTTAATTTATCGGTTTCTATCAAACCATCTTTCAACCTGATTACCCTGTGAGCAAAATGAGAAATGTCTTCTTCGTGGGTAACCAGGATCACCGTATTGCCATCGGAATGAATTTTACCAAGAATATCCATGATCTCATAGGAAGTTTTCGAGTCAAGGTTACCGGTAGGTTCATCGGCCAATATGATGGCGGGATTGTTGATCAAAGCCCTCGCAATGGCAACCCGTTGGCATTGTCCACCACTTAGTTCATTAGGCTTATGATGCATCCGGTCTTCCAGCTTCACTTTTTGCAAAACTGCGGTAGCCCTTTCGGTTCTTTCTTTCTTGGATACCCCGCTGTAAATAAGAGGCAATGCCACATTTTCAGCAGCGGTTAAACGAGGTAATAAATTGAATTGCTGAAACACAAAACCAATCTCTTTGTTGCGAACTGCTGCCAGGTCGTCATCGAGCATGCGGCTAACATCGTTTCCGTTGAGGATATATTTGCCGCCAGTAGGTGAATCGAGACATCCTAAAATATTCATCAGGGTAGATTTACCAGAACCGCTGGGGCCCATCAAGGCTACATATTCATTTTTAAATATATCCATGGAAATGCCTTTTAAAACAGGCAATTCCTGCTTCCCCAGGTAATAACTTTTTCGGATATTCTCCAAATGCAGGATGGATGTCATTATTTATCTTTTATTGATGCTGGTTATTTCTAATCTTTCCGTTATTCTGACTTGCCTATTTATTTTTTGATCACTTTAGGAACTTTAAAGAATGATGGATCTTTAACAGGTGAATTCTTTAATGCTTCGTGCAGGCTAATTTCCTGTTTTGGATGATCATCCCTAAGTACATTTACATTATCCCCGATAAACAACAATGGTTCCACTTCTTTTGTTTCCACCTCGTTAAGTGTTTCAACAAATCGGATCATTTTCTCAAGGTCTGACTTAATACCAACTTTCTCTGATTCATCAAACTGAAGCCTTGAAAGATTTGCAAGTTTATTCACCAGTTCATCGTTGATTTCCATGATACAAAAATAAAGCATTCACACGAGAGCCTTTTTGCTTTTATTTAAGCGGGTTGTATCTTTTCCATGGTGGTTTGTTTACAGACTATCGACTTTTGTTATCTTCGCCGCATTATTTAAAAGAAATGAAAGATTCTCAGGAATTGTCCGGAAATGTTACCGGGAACAAGATTGTTATGAGTGGCATTCGGCCAACAGGATTTCTTCACCTGGGTAATTATTTTGGGGCGATCCGAAATTATATCAGGATGCAGGAATCGAATGAATGCTATTTCATGGTGGCAGACCTGCATTCGTTGACAACCCACCCGGATACCAAAAGTTTGAAATCGAATGTTCACAGGGTATTGGCAGAAAATATTGCCTGCGGGTTGGATCCTGATAAAGCTGCATTTTTTTGCCAGAGCCAGGTTTATGAAACGGCAGAATTATACCTGTACCTTAATATGCTTGCCTATAAAGGTGAATTGGAAAAAACAGTTACGTTCAAAGACAAGGTTCGTCAACATCCGGAAAATGTAAATGCGGGGTTACTAACTTACCCGGTTCTACAGGCAGCGGATATCCTTTTGCACAGGGCCAGTTTTGTGCCTGTAGGCAAAGACCAGGAACAACACCTGGAAATGGCCCGCAATTTTGCCAACCGGTTTAACCACCGGTATGGCGATGTATTCCCCGAGCCACAGGCTTTTAATTTCAATGAAACCCTGGTAAAAGTTCCAAGCCTGGATGGTACAGGCAAAATGAGTAAAAGTGAAAATGCAATGGCCACTTTATACCTGGCAGATGATGATGATATGATCAGGAAAAAGCTAATGAAAGCTAAAACAGACAGTGGCCCGACAGAAAAAAATTCGGTAAAACCGGATTATATTGAAAATATTTTCCTGCTGATGGGACTTGTAAGTGCACCCGATACTGTGGCATCATATGAAGCGGATTTCAATAATGCCAGCATACGATATGGCGACCTGAAAAAACAACTTGCCGAAGATATGATTCGATTCATCAGCCCGATCAGGCAAAAAGCTGCAGATATCCTTTCCAATGAAAAATACCTGGCAGAAGTGATGGAAAAAGGAGCGCAGAAAGCCAGGGTAAGTGCCCAAAAAACCATGAAGCTCGTGAGAGAAGTCATGGGGCTCAACTATTACTAAAACTGAAAAGAATTAAAGCAAACTTTCCATTTTTTGATATGGTAGTATTATAAAGTTTGCCTACATTCAGCCTCAAATAAAAAGTATTATTTATTAAATTAAACACCGCCCGGGCGGATTAAGGGAATCATGGCCAAAATAAAGAAACCGAAACATATTGCCATTGCCGGGAATATAGGAGCAGGAAAAACAACATTGACGGAAATGCTCAGCAAGCATTATAAATGGATTCCCCAATTTGAAGATGTGGATCACAATCCTTACCTGAATGATTTTTATGAAGACATGCCCCGCTGGAGTTTCAACCTGCAGATATTCTTTTTGAACAGCAGGCTTAATCAGTTGCTGGAAATTCATCGTGGTACCGAGACCGTTATACAGGATCGTACAATTTATGAGGATGCCAATATTTTTGCGCCCAACCTTCATGACATGGGCCTCATGGGCAAGCGTGATTTTGATAACTACTATAAGTTTTTCGAAACACTTAAATCAATGGTAAAACCTCCAGACCTGTTGATTTACCTGAAAGCATCGGTACCTACCCTGGTAGGCCAGATACAAAAAAGAGGGCGTGAATATGAAGAAAACATCAGGCTCGATTACCTGAAGAAATTAAATGAATTATACAATAGCTGGATCGAAACATATAATGAAGGTCCTTTACTGATCATTGATGCAGATACCAATAAGTTTGCGGAAAATGAGGAAGACCTGGGTAAGGTCATTTCTAAAATTGACTCTACCTTATTCGGATTGTTTTAGCGAGTGTGTAAATAATATCCGGAAAGAGAAAGTTTGTTTTTGAAGTGTGTTAGTCGATCAATTGGTTTTTCATTGCATAAAAGACCAGTCCAACCGAGTTTTTTACGCCAAACCTTTCCATCAACCTGTCTTTAATTGCCTCCACGGTTCTTGCGCTGATATCCATTTTCAGGGAGATCTCTGATGCCGTGAATTCCATACAAACCAGGGTGAGTACTTCCTTTTCACGTTCACTCAAAACTATTTCTGAAGTAAGGCTGGGATTGAATTTCTGTTTGGAGTAATTTTTTTTGATGAGTACTTTATTCACAAAAGGATTCAGATAAAATCCGGTTCTCATCACATCCATGATGGCTTTTTTAATTTCTGCGGGATCGGTACTTTTTAATAAGTAACCTGCAGCACCACAATCCATCAGGTGACCAACAAAACGTTCGTCCTCATACATAGTTAAAATAATCACCCTGATATTGGGAAATTTTTTGGTTACCATTTTAGTGGTATCGATGCCATCTTTGACGGGCATTTTCAGATCGCATAAAATAACATCAGGCATTGATTCGGGGATCTTCTCAAGAAGATCATCTCCATTTTCTGCCTCCATTACGAACTTAATATTCGAATAAGGCCTCATGGAAAGGATAACACCTTTTCTGAAGATCTTATGATCGTCTGCAATTGCTACTTTAATTTGATTAGATACCATAGTAAGGACGTAAAAATAGTAACATCTTTAGAATCAGCATCGTAAATTCCGTAAAACTTATATAAACGGCTGTATATCGGGGTAAAAAGATCTAAATAATGTTCTCTTTCGGTATTTCAAGGGTTATTTTATAATAAGTCTGACTGGGATCTATTTCGAAAAATATACGCCCATTAAGTACTTTCATCCTGCTGGCAATGTTTTTGAGTCCCAAACCCTGTGCACTATGGTTTAATTTATCAAATTCAGCCTGTACTATACCTTTGCCATCGTGGTGTAAACGCAGGTATAGGTTATTTGCATTGGCATTCTGTGTAAGATGTATAAATCCTGCATTGCTGTGTTTGATAATATTATTTACAAGTTCCTGGATGATTCTGAATACCAACAATTCCTGTTCAACTTTCAGTCTTTCCCGGTAATCATGAAATCTTGCACTTGCGTTCAGGCTGCCGCTCCCGCTGATCTTCTGAAACAGGTCAGAAGTTGCACTTTCAAGCCCGAAATTCTTGAGCGTTGGAGGCATAAGGCTATGACTGATATTCCGGATCAGGAGGATAGCGTCATCGATGATCTGTTTTGCGCTAAAAATACTTTGAAGTTGCTGGGCTTTTTCCTGGTTCACCAGGTTTTCATTCAGGTATAACCGGGCCGTTGCCAGGAGTGGGCCAGCATCATCATGCAGATCGGCTGCTATTCGCTGCCGCTCTTCTTCCTGGAACCTGATGGATGCATTTAATAATATCTGTTGCTTCTCCGTTTCGAGCCTTTTCATTTGAGCCTGGTACCGGATTACTTTTCGTTGATGAAATATCACGAATACAATAATACCGATGGCCAAAATGAGCATTCCCAATGTTCCTATAAACATCAGCCTCGAAATCCCTGAAGAGTCGGCCTGTAAAAAGTACATTAAAGTTAGTTTAGGTTGTTTTTTGGGTTAAAGCTATCCAGGTTTAATTCATTAGGGATATTAAAAGATTCTTCATTAGATTCAATTTGCTCGTGTGCTAAAAAAGCAAGACTAAGTAAAATGTTTTTAGAAATGGTAACTATACTATATATAGTTCTCAATTGCTGAAGAACAATTTTATCCGTCGTAGAATCTATGAATAATAAATAGAAAAAATTTCCTGTAAAATATAAGAAAAGACCCACACAAATCCAAAATGTTATACTTTGATAAAGAGGATTTACTACCTCAGTTTTCATTTTTTCATAGAAAAAATAAATTATAAATACAATAAATGCTAGGAATTCGGTTAGCAAAGGATAGCTACTAAATTTTGAACCATTCGACATGTAATTCAAAATACAAAATATCACAAATGGAATAATTGAGTATAAGACTATCTTTTTGGCTAGTTTATTTTTATAAAGTTGATTTAAGAAAATCGCGAATAAAACATACTCAACTATAGTATAAACTCGAATAACGTTAAAGTAAAGCGGCTTTGATTTTAAAATATTAATTGCAATTATGTTCAATAATACGAATAAAGAAAGCAAGATAGTATAAATAAAAAATACCTTTAATCCTCTTGTATTCAATTTTTTATAAAAGAAAATACAAAAGATTAAAGGTATAACTTCAAAAAAGTTTGTAATGTAAGTTAAATTTTTCAGCAGTATCAGTTAATTGAGTTCAAATATAATGAAATCAAATAAATTACCGCTTTAAATTTACTTAGTCATTGCAGAATAATGATACCAAAGTATCGTTTCCAAGTGATCCTAACATTTTAAAATAATTTAGTGGTTTATGATTAATTGCAACGTAAACTTCTATCAATTCAATTTTTCACACAAGAGACAATGTTGTTTACGTATTAGTACGATACTGATCTAACTCAATCCTGTATTGCTTTTTACAGGAATAAACGGCCAAAAATGCTTTAAAAATTAAGGTAAATGTACGAAAACGAAATAGTAATTTTACTATTAATTTTTTGTAGCTTTACCTCGTATTAATACGAATTGCTTTAAAAAACTACAAAAATGAGCGAATTGGAATACCTAAATATCAATGCCATTTTCCATATCTAAATGGTTTTTAATGAATTAGGGAAGATGTAACTAGGATTGAATGTCGGAATTTGGATTAAGCACTGTTCCCTGGTTTTGCATGGATAGCTTTCATTACAACCCGTTGGGCATTAAGCTTAGGAGATAATACCAACAACGATACATTTAAACTTGCATAAGTAATTGCAACAAAAGCTATTATGTTTAAGGCGGGCGATTGGGTAGATTTAAGGTTAAAAGGGAAACAATCCAAATTTTGGAGATCTACTGAATCGTATTTTTACTAAGTAGATTTTCAAAAAACATTTGAAAACCAATCGTATATTTTATATAAGCTGTATTTTTTACATACTAAATTGCTTAAATTACAAACGAAACCAAGAAAAAAATACTAACCCCACCAATTAACTGAAACAATGTCTGCTGAAAATCAAATCAAGATTGCCATTGCCGATGATCATAAAATATTCCGGGATGGTATTAAAATGGCCCTATCTGGCAAGACTAACCTGAAAATGCTATGGGAAGCAGAAGACGGGAAAGATATGATGCACAAAATTGCGATCAAAAAGCCAGAAGTTCTGTTAATGGATATCAGGATGCCAGAAATTGATGGCATTAATGGTATTCAGCTTATCCGAAAGGAATTTGAGGATATCAAGATCATTGTACTTACCATGTACGACGATCAGCAAATGATCAGCAAAATGATGGAAATGGGCGCCAATGCCTATCTCACTAAAACAACCGATCCCGAAGAAATTTATGAGGCCATCCTCACCTGTATGAATGATGATTTTTATTTCAATGAATTGGTCAATAAAGCCGTGATGGGGAAATTAATGCAGAAAAAAAATGTTCGGCAACATTATGGCACCAATACTCCAGTTAATTTCAATGAAAAGGAGATAAAGATCCTTCAATTATTGTCGGAAGACAAAACAACTGAAGAAATATCCAAGATCATCTTCCTTAGTCCACGTACAATTGAGACCATCCGCCAGAATATGAAGACCAAAGTAAATGCTAAAACGATCGGTGGATTGATCATGTATGGCATGAGAAATAAATTGATCGAGTAATAATATATCTCTACTAAAACGTTACGATCCCGTTTTTTACTGCATAAATGGCAAGGCCTACCCTGCTCTTCACATCTAACTTATCAAAAAGGCTGTCCCTGTAACTGTCGATTGACCGGGGGGTGATCTTCATGGCATGAGCGATTTCCTTATAGGTCAAATCAGTACTTGCCAGTTTAAGAAATTCAATTTCTATTTCCGAAAGCATGGCATTTTCCAGAGAAAACGGGCGGGCATTGTTTTTCTGAAATAATGAAGCGAGCTTACCGGTAGTATCCTGCGCATAATAATATCCATTCTCGGCAACCGCCAGTAAAGCTGCCTTTAACTCAGTTGGATGGATGTCCTTTTTAAGAAAACCTTTAACACCAACCTGTAAAAGCCTGATCAGGGCAATTTCTGAATCATACATGGTAAGGATCAGTGTTTTCACTGTGGGATGTTTTCTATAAAGCCAATGAGCGGTTTCATAGCCATCCATCCTGGGCATATTCAGGTCGAGCAACACAATATGCGGAACATGTCCTGCTTCAACAGCGGCAACCAATTCTTTTCCATCACCTGCTACCGAAATGACCTCAAATTCATCAAATGAATTGATCAAACGGGCCAATGCATCCCTCAATAAAATATGATCATCTGCCAGGATCACCTTAAACTTCTTGTTGCTTTTCATAAAGTGGTATTTCTATTTTGATGGTTGTTCCTTCTTTTGGTTCAGAAATGACATGGCATACCCCCTGCAACATGTTTGCCCGCCGGCTCATATTCGCAAATCCATTCCCCCTTTTAATATTTGCTCCCTCCACCATTCCGATGCCGTTGTCGCAAATTTCCAATACCAGTTCCGAACTGCAATAATGCAACCTGATATGTATTTGGGTAGCTTCTGCATGTTTCACAATATTGTTCAATGCTTCCTGAACGATCCTGAACAACAATAATTCTTTCTGAGCTTCCATAAAAATGCTATCACCCGTAACCGATAGCTTGATATTGTATAGCCGTGTTTTATTCAGTTGGTTAACTTCAAATTCAAGTGCTTTGATAAACCCGTTGTTTAAAATAATCTCCGAACTCAGGCTCCTGCTGATGTCGCTCAGGTCGTTGATGGTTTCACCAATCATTTTTACAGAGTCCTGGATTTGCAGCAGGGCATTTGCAGCATCCTCCATATCAAGGGTATTCAGGTGTAATTTGGCAAGGGTTAACTTCTGGCCAATATTATCATGTATTTCCTGGGAAATATTCTGAAAGGTTTGTTCCTGTATTTCAAGTTGTGATTGCAACATGGCATTTTCATGACTTGCTTTCAATTCTTCCATGTTTTTAAAAAAAACATTCTGCTTTTGTTGATACCTATAAATAATAAAAGCAATGAAAGATATTAATAATGATATCAATAGAGTACACAGTATAATAAATATAATTACTGCCTTTGTTGAATTGAACATAAAAAAGCTTTTATAAAAAAAACATGCATAACTAAATAAGAGAAAGTCGCTATATCATGAATTATAATAAGATTAAATTCAGATATTTTATTTTTTAGATATCCAATCATTGCTGATGATGGTACGATTATACTCATACAAAAAAAAACACCAGTTACAATCCAAAATGATGGCTCTTTTCTTAAGTTCAGAATTGGTAGATTATTAAAAAGTTGGTAATAATAAATTAAGCACAAAATCGACAATCCAAATCCACTTAAAGAAAATGCTTGATAGACGTGCTTTTCAAGATTATGAGTAACTAGTAAGTATATAATTAAAATTAGAATGACTATTAAAAAAAAGTTGACTTGGCGAATTTCTTCTCTTTTAGGAGTGATTTTTATTATAAAAACACTAAGAAATGAATAATGAAAGATTAATGAAAGATTATTAATAACAGTAGCAAAAGTGAAATTGTCAAATAAGTGTGATTTGATAAAATTATTTATAATAACTATCATACAAACTATTGAATACCAAAAAAAACCCTTCATATAATTTGGAATACTATCATTCTTTATTAAACGTATTGATAATAGAAATGAGATCAAACCTGCAATACATTGCAAGTCAAACAATATATAATCGATCGTCTTTCCCATATTCAAATTTCAATTACAAGAATATAGATTAATTACAAGCCCGCATAAGGAAAAATACCACTCAATACTGTTTTTTTTCCCTTGCAAATACTAGAAAGACTTTGCAACTTTGTTCAACGTTTTTTATCCGTACCCATGACTCAACAGGTGAGACTGCCGGGCAGTCTTACCTGTTTTAACAACCTGTTGGCCTTCCGATTTTCTGGAAGCCGACCATCTTCCCCAGGTAAATCTGCAGACAATTTTTAGCAATGAGAAAATAGAAAAAATACTACGGGATGTATTGAAAACCAACTTTTTAGTC
>JAKQKY010000305.1 GCA_029560415.1 Bacteroidota bacterium
TCATTGAAATCAATCTCATGTCTACAAAAAAGCACATCGTTGTATTAACCGGCGCAGGTATCTCTGCCGAGAGCGGATTAAAAACCTTTCGCGATAGTGATGGGTTGTGGATGGGTCATAACATTGAAGACGTGGCCACACCCCGTGCCTTTAATCGTAACCCCCAACTCGTTCTCGAGTTTTACAACATGCGTCGAAAAGATGTAGCAGCTGCCGAACCCAACGCTGCACATAAAGCCATTGCCGCCCTGGAAAGCGACTATGCGGTAACGATAGTTACGCAGAACATTGATGATCTGCACGAACGGGCCGGCTCTTCAAATGTACTGCACCTGCACGGTGAAATATTTAAAATGAGAAGTGTGGAAAATGATGGACTGGTATCAGAGATAAGAGGGGATATTCAACTGGGTGACCTTGCTGCCGATGGCGCACAATTAAGGCCTCATATAGTTTGGTTCGAAGAAGCCGTACCCATGATCGAGCCCGCAGCCCGCATCATGCAGCTTGCAGATATCTTTATCCTTGTAGGCACTTCGTTGCAGGTGTATCCTGCTGCCGGCCTCATCAATTATGTAAGATCAGAAGTACCGAAATTTATCATCGACAAAAAAATACCTCCGGTAGGGCAGTATGCTAACCTGCACCTCATAGAAAAATCAGCTACCGAAGGAATGGAAGCACTGCGTGAGATGTTGAAATGACATGTAAACTGTTTAAGAAAGTTGTTTTCTCGTTTCAGTGAAACCAACCCCATACTTTTTAAGTTCTTCCAGCACAGGTTCATAAATGGCGCTGCTGATGGGAATGTGAATGCCTGTCATCCTGATGCTGCCATCCAGGATCAGTTTAGCGGCTATGCCTAGGGGTAAGCCTACCGTTTTGGCCATGGCGGTATGAATATGATCATCACCGGTTACCACCAGCGAACTGTGTACCGAATGAAGTTCGTTGTTGAGGCGATATTCAATTTCGTGCAGCATCACGATCAGGTCTTTGTCGCCTGGATTGAGTGCCAGCTTTTTTTCCAGTGCCAGTTGCAATACATCGGCAGCGCTGCAACGGCCTTTGTTGATGAGGGTAGTGTCATCATCGAGGCCCAGGAAGAATAATTGCTTCATGATCAGGTTGGCCTCGTGCATCTTGATGGCCATGGTTTCGGCCGCATTGTTTTTGATGGCTTCAATCTCTATATTTTTGAGATGGCCTTTTTCATTTACCAGAAGGAAATTATCCGGTACATCTTCTCCTTCTTCAGCCGCCTGTTCTTCCACCTCCATAATGTTCATGAGGTTTTCGAGAAGGGTCTTTGTTTCGGCAAAGCGCTCGGTAAGTTTCTGTTGCAGCCATTCACCAAAACCATTCTTTTCCAGGTGTTCTTTGAAAAAATCCTGCAATGTTTTTCCATCTGTATCGTACTGAACGGTTTCATCGGTAAGTTTAAGTTCGATGATGTTCTTCCATCCATACATGAAATCCGTGTACCGCAGGGTAGTGCGTACAAAAGTATCGGCTTCTTCCAGTTTATACAGGTCGATATAAGGTAAGCTGTTGCGGTTGGGATAATAGCTCAGTTCCGGTAACGAATCGCCTTCCACTTGTATTTTACGGGAGGCATCAAAAAGGTCTTCATATTTTTCTTCGATCACCTGTCCGTTCGAACGGTAAATGGCACCTGCCTTACCGGCCAGTACAATGTTGCGGGGGTTCCAGCTGATCTTGTAATGCCAGGGATTGTCATCACTTTCAGGTGCTACCAATCCGCCGCAATGACTTTTAAACGATTCTACTGTGCCGCCTTTCGCCTTGATCTCATGGATAAGCTGCATGGCACTCATGTGATCGATGCCGGGATCGAGACCCATTTCACAAAGAAACAGGATGTTTTTATCCAACACCGCCTGTTGCAGGGATTTTATCTCGTCATCGGCATAAGAAGCCGTGAGCAGGTTCTTGCTGCAGGCAATGCAATCATTGGCGATGAGGATGTGCAGGGCAGGGGGCATCATCGAAATTACGATATCAGCATCCTTCACCAGGGAAAGGCGTTTATCATTATCCGTTATATCCATCGCCACCGGGCGGGCATTCGCATGTTTCTGTGTCTTTTCTTCAATGAGTTGCTGGTTGGCATCGGCTACCGTAACAATCCAGTTTGAGGAAACAGATTCCCTCAATAAATAATCGATCAATACACTGGCAGATTTTCCTGCACCAAACAAAAGGATCTTTTTCAATGCTCGTTAATTTTTGGCAAGTTATCACTATTATTTCAAGCAAGATGCGGGGAAGAAAAACAACAGAATTTTTAGCGTAAAATGGCATAATACATGGCATTCCTTACACCACTTGATTTTTTCTTCCCTACTTTGCGTGAAATCCTTCCCCGATCAGGCTCCCTTTTTGAACCTAAGTAGCCCATAAAACCCACCACAGAAGCGCATTTTCGGGAAAACCAAGGAATAATTCAACCTTTCTCAACGAGTTCTCCACAATCCTCATTTTTATGTGCAAAAAAGGGCCGGAAATGAAGCCTTTTAACAAGGAAAAACGGCCTCAATTCGTTAC
>JAKQKY010000311.1 GCA_029560415.1 Bacteroidota bacterium
GATTCAAAATTGAAACGTTCAAAATGCTCATCATTTATGTTGCGGCGTTTAACGATATCGTAAATGCTTTCTGCAAATTTTAAAACCACGTTGCCGGTAAATCCTTCGCAAACCATTACTTCGGCTTTATCCATCAACACATCCCGGCCTTCAATATTACCAATGAATTTTATTTGTTCATTTTCTTTCAGCATAGGGTAGGCGGCCTGTGCCAATAAATTGCCCTTTCCTTCTTCTTCACCAAGATTAACAAGCCCCACTCTTGGGTTTTCAATTTTCAGGATGTGTTCTGCAAACAGCGAACCAAGGATGGCAAACTGGTTGAGGTTTTCTGGCTTGCAATCTGCATTCAAACCTACATCCAGCAAAAGTCCCAATGAGCCATTTTCACGCGGCATGTAGGCGCCAATGGTAGGACGTAATACGCCTTCAATGGCTTTGATGCTGAACAATGCGCCAACCATCATGGCACCGGTATTACCAGCGCTGATAAAAGCATCTGTTTTACCGGTGGCGAGTAAATGAAATCCGATGGCAATGGATGATTGTTGTTTTTCTTTGAGCGCCTTGGTAGGATGCTCGTGCATTTCTATCACCTGGGAAGCATGTACAATGCTGTATTGTGTGGGTGCAATAGAAAGTTCTGCAATGTGCTGTTTGATCTGCTCTTCATCCCCGATCAACACCAGGTGTACATCTTTACTGTTTTCCTGTAAAAAAGCAGATACGCCTTTCACAGCTTCCAGTGGGGCATAGTCGCCGCCCATCATGTCCAGCCCGATTTTGATCATAGATGCGTAATTTTTCAAAAATTAAAAATTCCAAAACCAGGATTGAAGTTACTCAATCTTTGATTTTGGAATCAATTTCTTTCAGCAAAAAATATTATGCTTTAAGCGGAGCTTTTTCAGCTACAACTTTTCCTTTGTAATATAATTTCCCTTCGCTTACATGTGCACGGTGGCGTACATGTATTTCGCCGGTTGTTGCGTCAGTACTTAACGTAGTTTCAGATGCTTTATAATGCGTCCTTCTTTTTGCACTGCGTTGTTGCGAATGGCGCCTTTTTGGATTTGGCATGACTTTTTTATTTTATTATTTATTATGTAATTGTGTTAATTGTCTTTAAACTTATCCAGTCCCTTCCACAAAGCATTCGCATTATGTTCTATGTGCTTTGCTTCCATGGCCTTTAATTTTTCCAGCACCTCATTGTTGCACTGCGGACCACCCATGTCTTTTTCATTACACATCTTTTGTAACGGCACGCTCAACATCACAAATTCGTAGATCCAGTCGCTTACATCCAGGTGACTTTCATTCCTTGAAATGTAAAACACATCCGGGTCTTCCTCTTGTTCATTCATCTCGTCCGGGTTGTCTACCAGCTTTACCAGCATTTTAAACTCATCCCAAAGATCTATTTTCAAAGGGTTACCACAACGATCGCAACTCACATCTGCCTTACCACCAACTTCAAACTTCAACAGCATGAAACCGGTGTTCTTTTCAAGCGTTAACTTTACGCTGGCCGTGGCATTGGCAAAATCCTGGGCGCCTTTTTCAACAAAGAACTTATCGTCTAATTCGTAATTAAACTGGTGTATTCCGGGCTTCAATCCCACAAAAGCAATCTCAAATGCCCGTCTGTTAGCCATTGCGTTTGGTTTAAAGGACGGCAAAGGTAAGGGAAATATTGGTAATTTTTACCGCTGCGGGGCATTTTTATGGTCATTTGGCCAATAAGCCGTTTTCATGAAGTAATTTTAAGGCATATGAATGTGAAAAAAAAGGCAATTTGGGCCATTTTATTGTTGATTATCAGTGTGGCAATTCATGTTTACAGTTTGGATTCCATGCGGGTGGAATCTGGTTACAGCCATCAATTTTTCGCTTCCTTTTCCAGGTTACTAAGGTTGTCACTTGGATGGATCCCGTTTTCTATCGGGGATTTTCTATATGGCATCGGCGTGGGCTGGCTCATCTGGCAGGCTTACCGCTTAAAAAGGCGACTCCTGGCAATCCGTAAAAAACCAGCCAACTGGTCAGTAATCAGCGCTTTCTTAATGAATCTCTTCATCTTTTTTAGCAGCTTGTACATTGTTTTTAATGTTTTTTGGGGAATCAACTATAATCGCATGGGTATTGCCTGGCAACTAGGCCTTAAGATGGAAAAATACAGCACGGCCGACCTGCAAAATATAAATGCCCTGTTGGTGGAAAAAGTAAACCAGTCAAAAGCAGTTTTAGTAAAAAATAAAACGACTTATCCCAACAACCGGGAAATGTTTGCAAAAGTTTCCGAGGCTTATACAGCGCTTACCGGAGTCTATCCATTTATTAAATACGAACCTGTATCTCTTAAATCTTCCATGTGGGGATGGTTGGGGAATTATACCGGCTTTACCGGTTATTACAATCCTTTTACCGGCGAAGGGCAGGTAAATACCTCGGTGCCTGAATTCCTGCAACCATTCATTGCCTGTCATGAAGTGGCTCACCAGGTAGGCTATGCGAAGGAAATGGAAGCCAATTTTGTGGGTTACCTAGCCGCAAGCAGGTCGCCGGATACCCTGTTGCATTATTCTGTTTACCTGGATCTGTTCACTTATGCAAACCGCAACCTCTTTTTTACTGATTCAACTTCGGCTAACCGTTACCGAAAGCAATTGTTGCCGGCCGTGGTGGATGATTACAAAGAATGG
>JAKQKY010000313.1 GCA_029560415.1 Bacteroidota bacterium
AATAAACATGGCAAAAATGGCAACAGCAACCAGAACGACGAATGGCAAGATTTGTTTTGCTTTTCTTTTACTCATGAGCTAGGTTTTTAGTTAAACATTAAAATAATCTACTATGTTAGCCTTATCGGGTTAAAAATAAAAATAAATGCCCTTAACGCGTGTTAGTTTTAATCAATATGTTAATAATTATTAGAAAAAGTTGAAAAAATGAGGCAAATGGCTTTAAAAATGATAATTATTAAAAAATGTAATATGAATTATTTGACGAGCAGGTACAATGAATGAGTAATGAGTAATCAGTAATGAGTAGCTGATCGTATATGCCATAAAGAAAAGCGCCCCCCGAATTTCGGAGGGCGCATTTCTTTAAGGACTCTTCCCGTTTACTCATTACTGATTACTCATTACTCATTTCTTCATCCTAATTGGTACATCAAAGATGCATCCTTTGTTTCCAGTACTGATCCGGTATTGTTGTTAAGGAATTGATCTACTTTCCGGGCAGCTTCCCGGCCTTCGCTGATCGCCCATACAACCAGGCTCTGGCCACGACGCATATCACCGGCAGTAAATACTTTGGAGATATTGGTCCGGTAATCTTTTTCAGTGGCTTTTACATTTCCTCTCTCATCCAGCTCTATACCCAATTCATTTAATAAACCTACTTGTTGCGGATATACAAAACCCATTGCCAGTAACGCTAACTCACAGGGAATTTCTCTTTCACTGCCAGGTACTTCCACAAAACTGGCCGGACGGCCATCCACGATCTTCCATTCGAGGTCGACAATCTTCACCGCTTTCAGCTTTCCATTTTCATCCCCGACAAATTCTTTGGTTGCCACCGCCCATTTACGGTCAGCGCCTTCTTCGTGGGAAGTTGTGGTTTTTAAAAGCATCGGATAGCTGGGCCAGGGCATAAAATCATTCCGGTCGGCCGGAGGCTTTGGTAAAAGTTCAAACTGGGTTACGGATGTTGCTCCATGCCGGTTGGATGTGCCCACACAATCACTGCCAGTATCGCCGCCACCGATCACGACCACATTTTTGCCAGTGGCTTTTACTTCTTCATTTAAAATATTGCTTTCAATATCCGCATGTGCCAGTAAATCTTTTCCGGCTACCCGCTTATTATTCTGTTTCAGGAAATCCATCGCAAAATGTACGCCGTTCAGTTCTCTTCCCGGTACATTCAGGTTACGGGGAACTGTACTTCCGCCAGCTAATACAATCGCATTAAATTCACGCACTACATCATTGATACTGACATTTACCCCCACATTCGCATGACAACGGAAGGTAACCCCTTCTTCTTCCATTACTTTTATTCTCCGGTCAATCACCCATTTTTCCAGTTTGAAATCAGGTATGCCATACCGTAATAAACCACCCGGTTGTTCATCGCGTTCAAAAACCGTTACACTGTGACCTGCATAATTCAACTGAGCGGCGGCGGCCAGTCCGGCCGGACCGGAGCCAATAACGGCTACTTTTTTACCCGAACGCAGATTGGGTTTACGGGCTTTTACAAATCCTTTATCAAAAGCGATTTCAATAATGTGTTTCTCAATTTCCTCAATGGTAATAGCGGGTTGGTTGATGCCCAGCACACAAGCTGTTTCACAGGGAGCGGGACAGATACGCCCGGTGAACTCCGGAAAATTATTCGTGGATACCAGGATCTCATACGCTTCCTTCCATTCCTTACGATAAACGGCATCATTGAATTCAGGAATGACATTTCCCAACGGACATCCATTGTGACAGAAAGGCACGCCGCAGTTCATGCAACGGGCCGATTGCTCATTGAGCTTCTCATCACTGTAACGTTCAACAAATTCCTTGTAATGTTTCAAACGCTCCGCCACCGGCTGCTTGCCCGGGGTTTCGCGATTGAATTCTTTAAATCCTGTTGGTTTACCCATGGTACTAGTTAGTAGTTTGTAGCCTGCCTGTCCGGCAGGCAGGTTAGTAGTTAGTAGTCAGTTCTTCCTGCCTCAAACGATACCCTTATGCTTTCAGATTTACCGATGTTGTTTTTCCGAGAAGCACTTTTTTATAATCCTTCGGAAAGACTTTCACAAAATGAGGTAACTGGTTGTCGAGGTCTCCCAGTATGAATTTTGCTACAGTACTCCCGGTGTATTCGAGGTGCTTTTGCAGCATGGTAAACAGTTCATTTTTATCATTCAGATCGCAGGGATC
>JAKQKY010000318.1 GCA_029560415.1 Bacteroidota bacterium
TATTTGTGTTTTCTCTGTGCCTTTGTGTCTTCGTGTCCCTGTGTTACAAAAAGGGAAAACTGCAGACTTAAGTATTTCTATAAATATTATAGCCAATCTATTTAAACGAGATTTCGAATTCCAATTTCAATAGCAAAACACTTTACTTTTAATCAGTTTTCAATCTCATGATCATACAATCTATCTGTTTTTAAACAAGGTCAGCATACCGGCACAAAAATGCCGCTTGTTTTCACAAGCGGCATTTAAACTTTAATCATCTATATAAATCATTAGCTTTTTCTTTCTTTCAACGTTCCGTTCCACACTTTTTTACCCTGTATCTTTTTAACGAGATACATTAACCCGACAAAGATAAAAAACAGCGGTCCCGTAAAACCAAGCAATGCAATATACCGGGTGCCATAGAATTTTTCCATGGGTCTGCGGATCCTTTCTGCAATGATGTACATACTTGGTACCATCACAAGCGTAAGGAAGAAGGCAAAGATGAGACCGAAAATGATCGTCCAGCTCAACGGCCCCCAGAACACAACGCTATCTCCACCAAAGAAGATATGCGGATTGAAATGCTGGAAGAAGGAAACGAAATTAATGTTGAAACCAACTGCCAGCGGCAATAAACCAAGTATCGTGGCAATGGCCGTGAGCATCACCGGGATGATACGGATGCGGCCAGCCTGTATAGCCGCTTCCTTTGTTTTCATTCCCCTGCCACGTAATTCATCGGTAAACTCAATTAGCAAAATCCCGTTCTTGATCACGATACCAGCAAGGCCGATGATACCAACACCCAGCATGATACTGGCGATGGTCATTCCTGTAATTGCATAACCAAGCAGTACCCCGATCACCGAGAAGAATATCTCTGTTAATACAATGAAAGGTTTACTCATCGAGTTGAACTGTAATACCAATATCAGGAATATCAAACCTAGTGCGGTTAACAAAGCGCCCATGAGGAAGTTGTTCGTTTCCGCTTCCTGTTCACCCTGGCCCGTTTGCTTGATCGTAACATCTGAAGGGATTTTATTCTTCGCTTTAAAATCGGCGATCTTAATGGCCAGTTGTTTATTTACTTCTGCAGTCATCGACGGATCAAGTACATTCGATTGCAACTGTATGGTACGCTTCACATTTTTACGGGCGATGGCACCGGATGTATTTGTGTAATCAACACTGGCTACTGCGCTCACGGGCACAGATTTCACCCGCATGGTGGTCATATCCATAAAGGTTATGCGCATATTCATCAGGTCGGAAATATTATTGCGCATGAGATCGGTATAGCGAAGCTGAATTTTATATTCATCTTCACCATCTTTCAACTTACTCACTTCTTTACCAAAAACGGCTGTACGAATTTCCATGCCGATCTGGCCCGTACTCAATCCCTCCATCATGGCTTTTTCACGATCAACGTTGATGGTAATTTCAGGGCTATTAAGGTCAACATCCAGTTTCAGGTTTTCGATGCCATACACCTGGTTTGTATCGAGGTAATTAGATAAGCTGCTGGCCACCTTGGCGATCTCTTCAAATTTGTCGCCCACGATCTCTATGTTCACCGGCGGATCGGTTGGAGGTCCGCCATCTTCCTGCCCTACTTCTATACTGGCACCCGGTATACCGGTCATGCGTGCACGAATTGAATCAAGATATGGTTTGGTAGCTTTGCCATGCCGTTTTTCATATTCTACAAATGATACCTGTATACGTCCGAGGTTTGGCTGCACACTCCGGTTATTATCACGCGGGTTATTGGCACTGTTGGCCACATTGGCAATGATACTTTCTACGATGCTGCCTTCTGTACCTGGCTTTTCGGCTTCCAATACTTTGTATACTCTTTTCTCGAGCAGGTGCGTAACACTATCGGTTGTTTTAACATCGGTACCCACTGGCATTTTCAGGTATACGTAAATGAAGTTCGGGTCACCACTTGGGAAGAAGGTACTTTTATTGCCCCGGGCAATGAGCAGGAAAACCGATAGAGGGAACAACAGGAACAAACTAACGAGCATCCATACGGGCCGTGTTCCTTTCAGTACCCAACGCAGCAGGTTCTCATAATGATTCATCAGCCATGGCAAAACCTTCACCTGGAACGTATGTATAATATCCCTGAATATAAAACGATTGAGTATGGCCAGGAAATCCATGAAGAACAGGAAGTTTCCTACCCCGTGCCATCCTGTAACGTGCATCATCAAACCAAGACCAATTGCTGTCCAGAACCACCATTTTTTGAAAAGATCCTTTTTAGGTTCTTCAAATTCTTTTCCTTCGGGCTTCATGAAGCTAACGGCAAATACCGGGTTAAAAATAAATGCAACGATCAATGAGGCTGCCAGGGTAAGGATCAGCATCGTGGGCAGGTAGATCATGAATTTACCAATGATCCCTTTCCAGAATAGCAGTGGGAAAAACGGGGCCAATGTTGTAGCCGTTCCAGCCAATACCGGGATAAATACTTCACCGGCTGCTTCTTTGGCGCTACGGATAATGGGAATCTTTCCATTGTTATATATACGATGCGTGTTTTCGATCACCACGATGGCGTCATCCACGATGATCCCAACGCAAAATAATAATGCAAACAATACGATGAAATTCAGTGTTACCGCTGTTCCAATGATTCCATCGGCTACCGGCAGAAACAAGAACGCTACGAAAACGCTTAGGGGTACACTAAGTGCCACAAAAAACGCATTGGTAACACCCATGAAAAACATGAGTACCAAAAGAACCAGTACAAAACCAATGATGATGGTATTCACCAGGTCGTTAAATGAAGTGGCCGTGGCTTTACTCTGGTCACCGGTGATCACTACTTTAAGATCCTTAGGCACTTCTTCGTTCTGCTGCATGTTCGCCACAATGTCTTTTACCTTACCGGCAGCATTGATCAGGTTTTCACCTGCCCGCTTTACGATATTTATCGTGATCACATTTTTCCCATCAAGTCGTGCATAGCTTTCCTTATCCTTAATAGTATCCTTCAACTGGGCTATATCCCGTAAATACACCGTAGCTCCCTGCGTGCTGCTTCGCACAACAATGTTCTGCAGATCGAGGGCACTGGTAAATTGTCCCTTTACTTTTAATGTTCGCTTCATCGAACCTACTTCGATAAGCCCACCGGT
>JAKQKY010000319.1 GCA_029560415.1 Bacteroidota bacterium
TATTTGTGTTTTCTCTGTGCCTTTGTGTCTTCGTGTCCCTGTGTTACAAAAAGGGAAAACTGCAGACTTAAGTATTTCTATAAATATTATAGCCAATCTATTTAAACGAGATTTCGAATTCCAATTTCAATAGCAAAACACGTAATATTTAATTATCAATCGGCACGGTGATGATTACGGTAGTTCCCTGGTCGGGTTTACTCATAATTTCATAGGTACCTCCCATCATTAAAGTTCGTTCTTTCATCCCTAATAATCCAAGGGTTTTTTTGTTTTCGATCTGCGCTGCATTGAACCCTACACCATTGTCGGTTATTTGCAGGGTTAGCTGGCCTTCGTCGGCCTGTAAAACCGCTGCCACTTCGGTGGCTTTTGAATGACGAAGCACATTGGTAAGACTTTCCTGGAAGATGCGAAACAGGCCGGTGGCGATCTCCGATTCCATTTCTACAATGCTCACATTGGTTGTAAACCTGGTTTGGATCTTAAACCTTTTTTCAAACTCTTCACTCTGCCATTCCATCGCCGATACCAGGCCAAGATCATCGAGGATGCTGGGTCGTAACTGGGTGGCGATCCTTCGTACCGTTTTAACGGTATCATCGATCAATACAAGCGATTCTGCCAGTTTTTGATTGATCTCAGAATTAGGACTGTTGATCTTTTTACTCAGCCAGGAAATATCCATTTTTAAACCTGTAAGTTGCTGACCCAGTTCATCATGAATTTCACGGGCGATACGGGTTCTTTCATCTTCCCTGATATCCTGCAAGTGTGTAGCCAGTTGCCTGAGTTCTTCATGCGATTTTTTTAATTTTTCCTCGGCAAGTATCTTTTCTGTAATGTCGTTGGCCAATACCAGTTTGGCATGTTTGCCCTCATTGATGATGTCGTGCGTGATGATATTCACCTTCACGATGGTGCCGTCTTTTTTGCGATGGCGCCAGATTCCGGTATTGTTGATGCCGGCTTTGTACGTACTGATGTCGGTGAGGTTTACCACTTCTTCTTCGGGCCGAAGGTCGCGGATATTCATTTTCAGAAACTCCTCTTTGGTATACCCGTAAAATTCAATGGCGGCATCATTCACATCCAGGAAATTGCGCCCCGGCAAAGAGATCATCGACATCGGCATAGGATTCTGGTTGAAAAGAAGGCGGTATTTGTGTTCCGACATCCTTGTTTGCTCCTCTGTTTTTTTACGGGCCGTAATGTCCCTTACAATTCCCTGGAAACGGCCATCTGGTAATTGCTTGGTGCTGATCTCTATGTCGATCAGGTTACCGTTCTTTTGCCGCAATACCCTTTCACTCAACACCACGTTGCCTTTTAATATTTCTTCAAATGGGAATGGATTTTTCTCCAGGTCCTGTGCATCGGCGAGGTCGCGTATATTGAGTTTTAATAACTCTTCTTTGCTGTAACCGCTTAGCAATACGGCACTGGTATTGGCATCTACATAATCTCCATCACGGTTGCTGATAAATATACCATCTGATGCCTGCTCGATAAGGGTTCGGTATTTGGCCTCACTATCCATCAGCTCCTGCTGCGATTTGATCCTTTCCGAAATATCCATGCCCACACCCATCAGGCAATTCTCTCCTTCGTAATTGATCACCATGCCGGTGAAATAATATGGAACTTTTTGCCCGTTCTTTAAAAGGATCGGTGCTTCAATATGATCTTCGCCCACCAGGAACACATTGTTGATTTTCATACGGAGGAGTTCCTTCTCAGATTCATCAAACAGGTCGATCGGGTGCAGTTGTTGTATCTCTTCTGCACTATAACCGGTCACCTGTTCAAAGTTTTTGTTCCAGCGGTAAAAACGACCTTCCTGGTTGTAGAGATAAAAGATACCGGGCAGGCTATTGATGATGGAATCCGACAATTCCTTTTCGAGTAATAACTGGTGCTGTGCTGTTTTTTGTTCGGTAACATCCTGCATGGCGCCCAACATACGGTAAGCCGTACCCGCTTCATTATAGAGGATATATGCCCTGTCGAACAGGGTGAGGTATTGCCCTTCGTTTGTTTTAAACCTGAATTCTTCTGTTACATACGTTGTCTTATTTTTCAAAGCCAGTTCCAGGTTGCGGATGATGGCATCTCTATCATCTACATGTAACCGTTGTGTATATTCTTTGAAACTTACCGGCTTGTTAATATCTATTTCGAAGATCTTACAAAAGCTTTCGTTGCCCCAGATGAGATCGGTTTGCATATCCCAATCCCATACAGCATCATTGGTGGCCTTGGATACCAGCATGAACCTTTCGTTCGATATCTTCAGTTCTTTTTCAGAAGCAAGTAGTTTCTGCTCGGCTTTTTTACGTTTGGTGATATCGTGGTAATACACCGACATACCATCCGCAGATGGATAGATCAGGTCTTCGAACCATTTGTCGGATTTAGAATAATAGAGTTCAAGTCTTTTCGATTCCCGGTCTTCTTTGGCTTTCTGCAACGCTGCATAGAATGGCTCGTTCACCACATCGGGAAATTCGTCCCATATGATCTTGCCGATCATGTCCTCGGGCTTCCGTTCGTGCAATTCAGCCGCCTTTTTATTCACATAGGTATAGCGCCAATCGTTGTCCAGTGCGATAAAGGCATCGGTGATCCTTTCGAACACGGCGTTGAGTTCCGATACTTTTATTTTTACTTCTTCCTCCAGGTGAGTTGTGAGCTGCTTGAGCCTTTTTTCTGTTTTATGCCGTTCAGTTACATTCCTGATTACGGAAACGGTGCCCACGTTATTGCCTTCAATATCTTTGATCACCGATACGGTTACATCTACATTCAGCGGCTCGTTGTTCTTATTGTAATGAATCACTTCACCTTTCCAGTTATTCTTTTCGGCGTACTGTTTTATGATATCGTCGCGTTGCTGCTGGTCGTATACGATCTTAAACAGTTCACTTATTTCCCTTCCCAGCACTTCATCCTCTGTGTAACCATACATCTGCTGCGCATAGTGGTTCCAGTTAGTAATTCGGTAATCTTTATCGGTGGTGATGATGGCATCGGAAATGATGCTGATGAGTGACGCGTTGAATTTGAGGATGCGTTCACTTCTTTGCTGCAGGGTAAAATCCCTGCTGATCACGCGATAGTTGATAAAGAGGATGATGTAAAAGATCACGGCGAGTGAAAACAACTGCCACGATCTTTTTTGGGAAAGTTGTTCCCGTTTGCTGTTAGATTTCTGCAGGTTGCTCCTGTCCCTGTCTTCGAGTGAGTTTATTTTCTGGCGTATGTTGTTCATCAGCAGCAAACCTTCATCATTGTTGATATGCCTGGCAGCTGAGTCGTACCCAAACACCTTACGCATTTCCACCACGTATTTGGAATAGGTAACTTTTTTGCTGATCATCTGCATGAGTTCGTCGTGTTCCGATCGCAAATTCGAATTGTCTGCGGTTAACGCATGCAGGGTACTGGTATCCCGTTTTAAATTATCGAGGGCCTGGTAATAGGGTTCCAGGAAATCATCATTGCCGGTGATCACAAATCCACGTTGGCCCGATTCAATGTCCTGCACATCGGTGAGGATATTTTCCAACTTTAGCAATACATCTACAGAAGATTTAATATAGCGGCTTTCCGATTCGGTAAGCAGCATATTCCGGTAGGTGATCAACACAAAAAAACCGATACAAAGTATCGCCGCAATAAAACTCAGCCTGATCTTGCCCTTTGTATTTTTCTTTTGCATGCCTGTAGTGTGTCAAAGATAAGATACAAAAAATACATAAAATTGGGGGGTTGGGCAAATTTATTAGCATGGGGGTTCATTGGAGCGAATGGTTCATCAAGGGACTGAACATATAGAAGGAGAACACAATCGGAGGAAGTTTGCTTGCTGTTAGGTTGAAGACAGCAACAACGCAGTAGCTATGATACCTGTCTGCGGCGAAAAATACTTACTCCGTTGGTGGGAAGACCAGATGGTGGCAAATGAATACGATCGCCGTTGGTCATAAGACCAGACGGCGACGAATATCTCCCTGGCCATTTTAGTTGATTTGGGTTTGAGGGTTCTTTTTATGAGATTTTATGAGTAGATTAGTTGTCAATGTTAATCCACTGCAGATGAGAATCTATCTTTCAACCAAAAGATCTTTCTACTTATACAGGGTCGCTTTTATCAGCTTACTGTATCTATGTTGCCCTTCTCAAACCAAGGCTTTAAACTATTACTGGGTAAGCGATGGGGGAAACTGGTCGAGCCTATCCCATTGGGCAACAACATCCGGAGGTAATACCTTTCATTCACAAGCACCCACAGCACTGGATGATGTGTTTTTTGATGCAAACTCTTTTTCAAACTCCGGGCAAAGTGTATCCATGAATGAGTCGATTGGTTACTGCAGGAATATGAACTGGACAGGTGCGACCAATGTGCCAACATTTGTAATCCAGGGCACGAATTTATTGTTAATATCCGGATCACTTACCCTGGTTCCTGCTATGCATATTCAGTATACAAGCATCATTATTTTAAATGCAAAAACCCCGGGTCATACCGTTACTACAGCAGGGCATCTCATGAGCCGTTTTTGGTTTAATGGCATTGGAGGTGAATGGACATTGCAGGATACTTTTAACTCCGATTACGCCGTGACCTTATCGGGTGGAACCCTGAACACAAATGATCAAACTATCAATGCGGTTGAATTTTCGGTGCTTGGATTTTATACCCCCAAGTCACTAAATATTGGGTCATCTGTTTTTAATCTTTCGGGCCGGAATCCTTTTTCGCTCTCGAATGACGGGCTTAGTGTTACCAGTGGCGCCTCCGTGATAAACCTTACAAATGACACGGCCAGCTTTTATAATTCAACCTTCATCAGTAATAATATCTATACATTTTACGATGTGAATTTTTCCGGTAATGTTGGATTTATAACAGGGCCGCTTAACTTTCACAACGTTACCTTCAATGGTAAGGGAGAGATCGGTGAAAGTATCTGCACATTTAATGAAGCCAATTTTCATTCGGATGGTAATTTTTACGGATCTCATTCATTTCATGATCTCAATTTTACCGCTGGACATAATTACCAGTTTAAAGCCGGCACAACCCAAACAATTAGTAACCGATGGAATACACAGGGCACCTGTACAGACAGCATTAAACTTAAATCCGATGTACCCGGTTCATTTGCCAGTATTAAAAAATTAACAGATTCTGTAAAGGCTAGTTATAATGATATAAGGGATATCCATTGCACCGGGGGCGCCACTTTCATGGCATACCAGTCTGCAGACCAGGGAGGCAATGCCGGATGGAATTTTGCCAACCTGCCGCCGCTTTCTGCGCCGGGACCTGTTAATGGCCCCACAACTGTTTGCTTCAATGCAAGCGGAATTGTTTTTCATACCTCACCGCAACCCGGTGTGATCAGTTACCAATGGACGGTTCCCGCAGGTGCCAGCATTGTTAGCGGCCAGGGCGATACCCTCATTGTGGTAGATTTTGGCAGCGCAACTTCGGGAAATATTGAAGTGTTCAGTTCAAATAGCTGCCAGTTCAGCACTATCGGAAGCCAGTTATTCGTAACCGTTAGTACAGCACCGGTACCAACGGCCAGCCTCGGTGCAAGTACAAGTGGACCTATCTGCCAGGGCGTACCGGTTATCTTTACCGCAATTGCAACAGGTGCAGGATCTGCCAGTGTAAGTTATCAATTCAATGTAAACGGAAACAGTGTTCAAAACAGCAGCATAAACAGCTATACTTCATCGGGTCTTTCAAACGGCGATATAATAACCTGTATCGTTACCGTGAGCGGCAATAGTTGTTTCACTTCTGTTGCCATTACAACAAACCCGGTTACCATGCAAATAGAACCGTTACTAACGCCTTCGGTTACCCTAACTTCCGGCCAGGGGAACCGGGTTTGCCCGGCTACGGTAGTATCGTTTCATGCAACGGCAAATGACATAGGCAATGGCAATGTGAATTATCTCTTTGCCGTTAATGGCATTGCTGTACAAAACAGCCAGGCTGACACGTATGCCGCAACTGTTCACAACAATGATGTGATCAGTTGTGTAATTACGGTTACGGGCAGCTCCTGTTATACTTCCACCAGTGCAACTTCCAATGCTATTACCATGCAGGTTGAAACAAGCGCAGAGTTTATACAGGTTGATGCGGGATCTGATATGAAAATATTCGGAGCACAAACTGTGCAACTGAATGGCAGTGGAGATGCCGGAACATATTTATGGACACCTCCAACCGGCTTAAGTGCCAGCAATATTTTAAACCCGGTAGCATCTCCGGCAGTAACAACGATCTATACGTTAACGATTACCAACGCAAACGGTTGTTCGGCTTCCGACTTCACAAAAGTAGAAGTAGATGAAACAGGTTGCC
>JAKQKY010000334.1 GCA_029560415.1 Bacteroidota bacterium
CTGCAATGGCTTTAATATTATCGCCACCACCCGAACCGATCTCGCATATATGAATGTTCTTTTTTGCCGACGGTGCCAACAATTTGCGTACACCCGTCAACGAGATGTGATGCCCGCCCAGCAACCGGTTGATCGTATTAAGTTCCTGCATGTTCTGCCTGATATCTTCAAAAGGGATATCATCATTATCCAGTAATTCTGGTTGATATGATCGGCGTGCAAGGTTAATCATATTCAGCAGTAAAGGTTTCCATCGTTAGACCAGGACCAAATGCTGCTCCAAAAATGGTGGCAGTTTTCGTCGGCGGATCAGCCTGGAATGAATCCCATATTTTTTTTAATACAAATAAAATAGTGGGTGAGCTCATATTGCCATAGTCCCTCAACACGTCATATGAATGCCGGAGGCGATCAGTATTCATATCTAATCCTGTAGCAATGCAATCAAGAATTTTTTTACCACCAGGATGTATGCACCAATGGGTAATATCATCAATGGTTTTATTTTCAGATGCAAGTGCTTTCGTCACCAGCGATTTAAAATCTTCTTTAATGAGTTCGGGTACATAGCCGGTCAGTGTCATCAGGAATCCTTTAGAAGATAATTCCCAGGCCATTTCATTCTTGCCTTTAAATGACACATCAGAAAAAAAATGTTTAATCCTGATGCCCTGCTCACGGCAATGGCTACCCTGGATGAGGAGCGCTGCGCATCCATCACCAAATAATAAGGACGAAGTTATATTGTCGGCAGAAGGTTCTTTTTGAAAATGCAACGTACACAATTCAGTGCATACGATCACTACATTGGCATTTGGGTCACCGGCACAGAATGCATCTGCCAGTTTTAGCGCATGCACGGCGGCATAACATCCCATGAAATTTACCGAAGTACGTACAAGGTTCCTGGGCAACTGCATCTGTTCCATCACCTGCAGGTCAAGCCCAGGTGCACTCATGCCGGTACAGCTCACCGTTATTAAATGAGTGATCTCATCTGTTGTTATCTTATGTTCAATACAATCTCGGATAGTCTTCACCGAAAGTTCGGCTGCATATTGATGATACCATTCCATTCTTTTTTCAAGAGACGGAAATGGTTCCAGGTCATCCCGGTCAGAAAAGAATTGCCGTTCAGCTGAAGGCGCAGAATAATCATTGGTAACTGAATACCGGTGATCGATGCCACTTTTGTTATAGAGATATTTAAGTTTCCTGGTTTCCGTTGCATCATGATTGTACACTTTATCTGCAAATGCAAAAAGATCTGTTTGATTGTGTTTATATGCCGGTACGCCGGTTGCTATGGATATGATCTTGCTCAATATTTTTCAATTACACTTAAGAAAATAAATGCCGCATTGGTACAAAGTGATGCAATGATATTCATACGCATCGTATTGCTGAAATTAGCCTCAGCGGTATTTTTATACACTTTTAAAAACCACCAGGTAAAATATACGAGTACCGGCAGCAGGAAGATTTGCATCAGCCCGAATTTATAAAAGCCATCTTTTTGGTAAAGGAAAAAGGCCAGGCACGACATAGCTACTGCATAAACGATTGCTGTAAATAAAAAAGTTCCCCGGTAACCCAATTGGTAACTCAGGGTAACCACGCCATCTTCCTTGTCTTGCATATGCTGGTAAATTTGCGTGAGCGGGTAAAAACCACCTACCAATAACGAGGCAGTAATCATGCCAATAAGAGATACGTGTAAAGGATGACTTTGGCTGCTTCCATGGGTAACCAGGAAGAAGACCAGTGCTCCCTGGAATATGATCACGGTGAGGTAACCCAACACCGGGTATTTTTTTAAGCGAATGCCCCGGTAACTGTATGCTTTTGAAGCGGCAATGAATGCCAGGATACCCATGAAAAACCAGGTCCCGACGAATGCACTGAGTAACAAACCCAACAGGTCCAGCACAATGGTAGCATAAAACAATTGCCTGGTGGGCATTTGTGGATTTTTTACGCCACCGATGCTGCTCGTATCCCTGTCCATATAACTGTTGTATCCATTGCTGGCCGGGTAAATAAGCAGGTGTAGTATAACGAAGATGAGTACACTATTTTGTACATCTGCATCAGGTACCTGGCTCAAAGCAAACCAATAAACCGGCATCAGGAAAAAGGAAAAATGGAAACGCAATAATTGTATGGTTGACGATCTGATCATATTTTGAATCTCTGTAAATTATGCTTTGTTTCCCATTTCACATGTCGGGCATCTTACACATTACAGTTGGGAAATGGATTTGTTCGTGTTGATTTATAGGAACCTCATTTTCATTTTATGCTATTAATTGCACTGCGTATCTTTGAGCCATGCCAAAATTGATCCGCATTTTTTTCTGGGGAATGATCATCAGTTTTCTCGGATCGTTGCCCCTGGGAACACTGAACATAGCGGCGATGCAGATCGGCATACAGGAAAGCATCCGGGATGCCATGTATTTTTCACTCGGTTCCCTGTTGGTAGAAATGATTTATGTCCGCATTTCCCTGGTAGGCATCGATTGGGTTAGAAAGCAAGGCCGCCTGATGAAAGCCATGGAATGGATCACCCTGGGAATTGTATTGGCACTGGCCATTGGAAGTTTTATCGCCGCCACCAAACATGGAGGCAAAGCTCAGAATGTTTTCCTCGACAACAAAATGCACCGCTTCCTCCTGGGGATGTTCATGTGTGCCATTAATCCTGTACAAATTCCATTTTGGTTTGGATGGAGTACCGTGCTGTTTTCTAAAAAAATACTGGAGCCCGTTAAATCTCAATACAACAGTTATATCATTGGCATCGGGCTTGGTACACTTGCAGGGAATTGTGTGTTCATATTTGGCGGACAATGGCTCGTGCAGCGCATTTCAAATAGTGAGCAATATCTTAATTGGGTGATCGGTGGCATCTTTGCGTTAACGGCTATCATCCAGCTTTGGAAAATATTGACCCATAAAGATGCGATTGAAAAATTCACTCATGGAGCTGACGATGAGATCGCCAATAAAGAGGGGTGATTTATCTTCTTACAACCTGTAATACTTCAAAACTTATAGTAAGTAAATCGAAAACCAAGCCTGAAATTGATTTAGCCTGGTTATTAACTTTCCATTTCCACAGCCCATTTATCCCTGTCATCCGGGCTTAATTTCCATGGTGCAAAATTATTTTCGATATTGCTGAACATGGCATTCCATTCCTGGGGAGCATTGCTGTCTTCCATGATCAGGCTCCTGCGCAGTTCGAGGATGATGTTCAATGGGCTGATGCTTACAGGGCATTCCTGTACACAGGCGTTGCAGGTAGTGCAGGCCCGTAATTCTTCAACAGTAATATAATCGTTCAGGAGCGTTTTGCCGTCTCCGTCAGTTTTGCCATTTATGCGTATATTTTTCCCCAATTCGGTAGCCCGGTCACGGGTGTCCATCATGATCTTCCTTGGGCTGAGTAATTTGCCTGTTTGGGTAGCCGGGCAGGCTGCAGAGCAACGACCGCATTCTGTACAACTATATGCATCAAGCAGGCTTTTCCAGCTGAGATCAGTTACATCCTTAGCACCAAATTTCATCGGTTGTGCGTTAGGGTCAGGTGCCGGCGCCAGCTCAGGTTGCATCATATACTTCACTTCATTCTGCACATTTTCCATATTCTCCATCTCGCCATTCGGGGCCAGCCGGGCGTAATACGCATTGGGGAAAGCCAGTATGATGTGGAGGTGTTTACTGTAAGGCAGGTAATTCAGGAAGGCGAATAT
>JAKQKY010000360.1 GCA_029560415.1 Bacteroidota bacterium
TATCAAAAATGTATCCGTTGCATTTAACCTGCCCGAACATTCGGCTATACCCGACAAACCCAAGTGGAGCACGCTTTTCATCGCTGCTGGAAAAAAAGACAAGATCAATAAGATCGACATCGTGGGCTTCCTGTCTAACAAAGCTCATTTGAAAAAAGACGAGATCGGGCTTATTGAAGTGAAAGATTTTTCTGCTTTTGCCGCTGTGCGCAAATCAAAGATCGGCCAGGTAGTGGAAGACATTAAGGATGAAAAGATCAAGAATAAAAAAGTGAAGATCGCCATCGCCAAATAAGTCCGGCGTTTTATGGAAGGTTTTTTTCTTTGCTTAGCGAATAACATGGATTGGCATTGCTGAGTCCGTATCGCCTGCCGTTGTTCATTACATAATTCATGTACAGCTTGCCGTTCTCCCGCCAGCCCTTACCCGATATTTCACGACCTTCTTCGTAAACGATCTCCTGCAGCGGTTTCCCGCTTTCATACCATTCAGTAAATAATCCCTGGTACTGCCCCTGCCTGAAATGATATTCAAAACGCTTATTTCCGTTGGGCCACCAGCCGGTATGAATGCTGTCTTTTTCTCCTTTGAAATACCATCGCTTCGTTTGTGCATGCCCGTTATCATAATACGTTTCACTCAAACCATGTTGTTTTCCTTCCGAATACTGATCCCTTCCGGCTACCTGTCCGTTCGGGTACCAGCTTTCAAGAGTTCCATTTAATGGTTCCTTTCCATGCAGGTATAAAACGCCATTCAAAAGTCTCAAGGCTGTATCATTAGGTTGAAGCACCAGGTTACTGGTGTGTTTGGTATCAACAGACTGATGATGTCTACAGCTCGTACAAAAAAGAATTACGAGGATATTTGCTATGTATATATAGTAGCACCGCATCAGAATGGTTCTTTTTTCAGAAGCCGGATATCAGCGATCATGTTGTTCATTTCCTGCGGCGACAATCCCTTGTAAATGCCGCGGATCCTGCCTTTTCGGTCAACCAGCAACATGTTTTCGGTGTGCAGGAAATCATCTGCGCTTCGCTGTTGTCCCAGGTCTTCATCGGCAAAATATCCCTGCCTGGCTACCCGGTATATCGAATCCCGGTTGCCCGTGAGCAAGTGCCACTTCCCTTTTTGAACGCCATAATTCTTCGCATAACGGCTAAGTGTAGGAGCATCATCTTTTTCAGGTGTTACCGAATGCGATAACAATACAATATCGTTGTCAAGCAAAAAACTATCCTGCACCCGTTTCAGGTTTTTGGTCAGTTTTGGACAGATACCCGGGCAGGAAGTAAAAAAGAAATCGGCCACATAGATCTTTCCTTTCACCGTGTTGTTGCTGATCGTATCTCCATCCTGGTCGGTAAACGAAAATGATGGAATCACGTGCATGGAATCCGGCACGTGTTCACCTGCTGCGATCCAAGTTGGACTGAAATCGGCACTGGCATAAAAAGGAAGTGTTTCCGGCTCCTTCGTTTTCACGTTTGATTCCGGTTGATGATCACATCCTGCTCCACTGAGCCAACAAACCAATATGATGATGGCGTTCCTCACGTTATTGAGTAACCGAACCTTTGGTGCCGTAAAAGCCACTGCCATTGATGTATGGCGCATCGGCCGTAATATGATAATGATAAATGCCGCTTGGATAATCAGCAGTCGCCGTGGTATGTCCATGATAAATATCAAGATCGGCATTCGTAAGTGTACTTCCATTTTCCAGTGGTCCATAAATGGGAAATCCATCCAGCAGGAAACCGATCAGGGCATCTTTTCCTTTGGCTGCAGTGATGTATAATGGTTCAACATGGTAATGATATTGTCCCTGCATTTGTGGGTGACCGTTATACTGGTCAAAACTATTGATTTCCCCGGTTAACGGCATACCACCTGCAGCATATTGATTGAAAATCGGAACACCATTGATCGAAATTCCCATCGGTCCCATCGGGGTAGCATCATGGGTAGACGCAGCGGCCGGTGATACTGGTATTTTGAAAGTAAGGTTCTGTGAACTTATACGATTCGGATTGATCATGAAGTTCGGATTGCTGCCATTGTACGCTTCAAACTGTGCAGCTGCCCACTGGGTGCCCTGGTAATACGGACTCTTATGATCGGGCAAGCCGTTCGATTTCAACACCACGTAATTTCCTTCCAGCGAAATGGTAACGGTGTTACTGAATTTACCAAATACGGCCGGCAGCTGGGTTACATTGTTATTGGGTGTTTCGGTTGTGCTGCTGCTTTTTTTGCAACCATACATAACCGTTAGCGACAAGGCGCACACGAAGAGACAGATTTTGAACATAGCGTTGGTTTATAAGTATAGATAATTATTCTCCCGGATGTTGTGGGGGCGGGCCTGGCCGGTCATCGCGTCCTCCCTCCTGCCGGTCGGGTGGTGGTCCGTCATCATATGGCGGTCCATCAGCTCCGGGCGGCCGGCGATTACCCCTGGCCGGTGGCCTCGGTGCCATCTGGCGAAGTACTTCCTTGATGATCTTATCGAATTCCTGTTTTTGATCTTCATTCAGCAAAGCCTTTACCTGCTGAAAATGTTTGAACGTAAGAATATCTTCCTGTTGCGTTAACCGGGCCGCTTCCTGGCTATAGGCTAAAAGCATGGAATCGTTTACGCCTGGCCGTGATAACAGGTCAAAAAATGCATCCTTCGATTTGCGCAGCGAATCATGTAATGTCTTGCGATTAGCTTGTTGCGTTTCAAAAAGTTCTTTATAGGCTGCCTGTTGTGGAGCCGTCATTTTCAGTTGTGCTACCAGGTATTTCTCTGCTCCCCTGCCCGGCTTCATTTGCTGCCGGTTGCCCGAAAGCGGTTGCCCCGATCTCCATAATAGAAATAATGTGGCCAGGTTGGCAACGAAGAGGATGCCTACAAACCAGTATAGTAATTTTGGATAGAACTTTTTGTTCATGGCTGCTGGTCGTTTTCGTTATAAACAGAATGACCGGTAAGGCTATACGCACTGCTGAAACTTTCTGCAGATGGCGCCTGCAGGCTGCTTTCGTCATCTTTCTTCAAATGGGTAAGCATATACATATTCAGGCCAAACAACAGGAATAATCCAGCTGCAACAAAGGCCGGTTTCAGGGTAGATAACCAACTGCTTTCCCGAACCTGCTCCTTTTCCAGCCTGGCGATCAGCCGGGTGTAAAAGAAATCCGGGGCTTGTGCGGGCTGCATGTCATCGAGACTCTGCAGGATCCGGTTGATGTTATGGTTTTGTTTAGAATTCATGATATCAAATGGTATTAATGGTTAGACGTACATTTTTAAGGAAACCTTCGGTGTTTACCCGGAATCGGGTGATTTTTTTTCCAGGTATTTGCGCAGATTCTGCTTGGCCCGCTGCAGGAGCGAATCTACGGCCGGTTCGGTGGTACCCAGGATACCTGCGATCTCGAGGTAACTCATTTGCCCGGTCTTATACAAAAGGAACGCTGATTGTTGTTTTTCGGGTAAATGGTTGATGGCCCGGTATAGTAAGACCGCATCCTGCTTTTTATCGTATACGATGCCCGGGTGGTTGAGATCTGCAGGATCGTGCAACAATTCCTGTTTGTCTGAAAATAGATTGGTTATAAACGAAAATCGCTTTTTTCTTTTCTTGCTTCGTTGCAGGTCGAGGCATTTGCTTACGGTGATTCGATAGATCCATGTCGACAGTTTTGATTGTTCTTTGAATTGGCCAATCGAATGATACACCTGGATGAATACCTCCTGGGAAATATCTTCAGCATCGGTGGAATGTTGTAAAAAATTAAGGGCAGTATGATACACTTTGTCCTGGTATTGATTTACCAGGGTCCTGAATGCCTGTTCATCTCCCAGGCGGAGTTGTTGTATCAATTCTTTTTCGGGCAATAGCGCTTTATAATTAGACGCTACAACTTACAAAACCCTTCGCAGGAAAACATTTTTTTATTGGCTTACATACCAGGTGGGCGCATCATCTGCATATTGCCACCACCGGGGATCGGCATGGCTGGTTGCTGGCCGCTGAACTTATTGAGGCGTAAAACAAAACTCAGCATCAGGTAACGTCCAAGCCGGTTGGTTCGTGTATCCGTGATCGATTGTGCGGTAACAGACCGGCTGATGCTTGTATTTTCATTGAGCAGATCATAAGCCTGTAATTTGATGGAAGCATTTTTCTTTTTAAAGAGTTGCTTTTCCAGGGTACTATTGATGATCAGCGGGTTGGCGTTCACGTTACCTGCATAGCCCGAATTGATTGTTTTATCAATGTCGTAACTGAAAATAATGTCTGCTGGTAAAAAGAACCGCGAAGAATGCGACAGGCTCCATGCATTTGTATTGAGATTCTGAAGATTGCTTGAACTGATGGAATACTTCGTACTGTTCAAAGCATAGTTCACACCGCCACTGGTTTCAAGCCATTTTTTTATTTTGATATCAACTGCCAGGCGCTGTGCAAACACCCAGTTGCGGCCTATGTTTTTTTCGCTTTTCAGGTACGATACATTGTTGTTATAGGTAAGATTTCCACCAAGGTTGAACACATATTTGCGGTTCTGTTTCGGGCGGGAGATATTGTAAAATCCACTGGCAGTAAAAAATCCATCGCTGTTCAGATAACGGGTTTCCTGGCTGCTGAAACCAATGGGTGTGGTATTGGTAACGATCTTATCTTTCGTAAAAGAGAAAAGCAGGTTACCGAAAATTACATTCCCGCTGATGAAATCAAAATTATTATACCGCATGCTGAAGGTATTGGTAAATTCTGGTTTCAGGTCGGGATTGCCGATCGTAATATACTGCGGGTTCGAAACATCAGCTACTGGCTGCAACTGGCTAAAAGAAGGCTGGCTGGTACTGCCATTGTAGTTTAAGTTGAAGGATCTGCTCCTCGAAAAATTATAAGCAAAGCGAATCACCGGGTAATAATTTATCAGATGCTGGGTGTAATTAGTTTTGATACCCGTGAGCGTATTGCTTGAAATTGTTGCAGGCTGAACTGCGAGGCCGATGGTGTAATTGTATTTCTTTTCAGTGGTGCGGAAATTCACACCAAAGCGATTCGTCGTGTATACGTTATCGTAAATATTGCTAAGCGTATCTACATAGGTTTTTCCCCCGTTTTGAGGATCGATGGCATAGGTTTTTTTATCGTTGCCCGTGTATTGACGGTTATAGGCATAGTTAAATTCCAGGCTGCGTTTTTTACTGATGGGCTCGGTATAAGATCCCCGAATACCATAACTGTGGTTGTTATTATCCTGGTCTACCTGTTGTATATAACTGCTGTCGAATACATTGCCATTGAAATAATATGTATTGTCATTTTCAATATTATCTGTGCCTTCAGTTGAAGAACGACCTGCATTAAGGTTCAGTGATAAAGTCCTTCCTCTTTTCTGAAAACGGTGATTGAACAGGATATTGCCATTGAAGTTGGGTGACTTTGAATCGGCTACTTCAAAGATATTGCCTTCATTGAGCAGGTTCTGTTTGGCATCGGTGATGTTGCTGGTAGAAACGAAGCGGGTGGCC
The DNA here is from genome assembly GCA_029560415.1 of Bacteroidota bacterium. GTDB lineage: Bacteria > Bacteroidota > Bacteroidia > Chitinophagales > Chitinophagaceae > Ferruginibacter. Next base: position 5,544 of record JAKQKY010000360.1, read on the forward strand.
GATTTACGATACGTGACCGATGGATTTACTTTCAGGTAATTGAAGGAATCAATTTTATATTCAAGGTTGAAAGAAAACCGGTGATTATCGGCTACCGTATAATCATCCTGCTTGCGTGTGTTGATGTTCGTTAGGTTCTGGAAAGAATTTTGCTGGGTGATGTCTTTCAATGTACTCGTACCTTTTTCTGAAAAACTGTAACTACCATATACCGATACCTTTTTACCCCACTCATCGCGGTAATTCAGCCCGATCGATTTGGTAGTGCCGATGCCATCGCTGGCGCCCAAATTACCCAATGCAGAAGC
>JAKQKY010000372.1 GCA_029560415.1 Bacteroidota bacterium
CACCATGTACACTTTCTGTGCCTCTCGCTTCACAGGAAGCAGGAGTGACGTACACATTCAGTAGTTCATCAGCAACAGTTGGTATTGCGCCAAATCCATTGGATCCAACCTATTCAGTTATTGTTACCCCAGGGGCTACCGGATCTGCAGTAATTTCCTGTCTTGGATCCATTCTTAACGGTTGTGGAACAGCTAGTTCTACATATACTATTACCCGTAAGGTGGCTCCAGCCAGTACATTCACAAGGTTTAGTACTAACTTTCCAGCCCCAGTGGCTGGTGTATATTGTCTTCGTAAAAACACGGCATATACATTTCAGCTTAGCGGTGGTACAAATGTCCCTCCTAATGTAGTTTCGGCTGGGAATGCAGGATTGCCAACTGCTCTCGGAACATGGTCATGGGCCCCTGGGTCAAATATAATGACCCTCACCACACCATCGACTTCCGGAACTGCTACGGCATATACAGTAGGACTTAATAACATTACTTGCGCAGGTGGTAATATAAATGTACCAGATCAATATCGTCTGGCAACCGATCAGCCTTACACTTTTGCAATCACACCAGCGGTAACCAATTGTGGAAATTTCCAGGTGAGGGCAACTGGATTTCCTATTACCTGTCCGAATGCACTCTTTTATACCTGGAGTGTAAGCCCAGGTTCGGTGGTAATTGTGGGAATTCCTTCTGGTTGTGGAGTACAAAATGTGCAGATAGATCCAACCACTGTTCCTGTAGGCGGTTGTACAATTTCCTGTACTGTTAGTGCTACAGGCTGTACAATTCCTGGAACCTGCACAGTTTGCCAAAACTTTATTGTAACAAATCCAACTCCATTTATTGTACCTAATAACAGCCAGCCATATCTTGCAGGATGCCGGCCAGGTCCTGGAGGAGAAAATCCAAAAAGTGCATTGAGGGCTGCTACGGATCCAGATTTCGAGATAGACCCGAATCCAACTTCAGTTTCGTTAAGTGTAAAACTGAATTCAGGTAAAAATCAGGAATCAACGGTTTCTATTACAGATGTATCTGGAAAGCAGGTTCTTTCTGCTACCAAAGATTCTGATGAATTTACACTTGATGTTTCTTCACTCTCGAAAGGTGTATATATCATTTCTATTAACAACAGCAATGGATTGAAAACAAAGCGTTTTGTTAAAAACTAGTTTACGCTATAAAATGGCCGGAGTTCTTCGGCCATTTTTTCTGTTTTAAAATGAAGGCCACCATATATATTTTACTTTATCTTTTCTTACATTCAGGCATTGCTTGTCTTTATGGCCAAACCTTTACCCTCACCTCCGCCACTGGTAAAGAGTTTGACGATGGCTGGAAATGTGTTGTGGCAGACCATGATGGAAATACTATTATAGCTGGTCAGTTTTCGGACTCTGTGCAAATAGGTGACAGCCTAATAGTGCGATCATTTTCGCCCACAGGGCCATCTTTATTTGTATTAAAACTCAATCCACAAGGGAAAATTATTTGGGTATTGAAAGAGCGAAACAGCTTTAAATCAGATCCACAGGCAATTTCGATGGATCGGGACGGAAATTTTATATTGGCTTATTATGGAAATAATGCCAACAATTTTTCTGAAAATCAAGTGTTTACCGGAGCTGATCAGGGAGTAGGAATTGTGAAAATTTCAAAAAATGGACAGGTTATGAAACGGCAATTTATTAAATCCCACTTTACTGAATTTCAGACGTATGCAATACTCAAAAGCATGAGCACTGATAAAAATAAAAACTTGCTTTTTACGGGTGTGTTTTTTGGAAAAATAAGTATCCCGGTATCGCCAGGTAATGATACTTCTTTTCTAAATGATAGTTCAGGCTATAATGTGATAATAGGCAAATTGGACTCTAACCTTAACTTTTGTTGGGCGAAGCGGTTTTATCCTTCGAAAAGAAATTATGTTCCTTTTAAGAATCCTGAATGCAATGGAAATGCTGTTGTAGCAGACCAGGATGGTAATGTTATTTTTGTTGGAGACTCAAAGGATACGCTTTTTCTAGATGTGGAACGGCAGCAGTATCTTGCCAATCATGCTTTGGCAGATTCCAACAATAGATTCATTTCAGCCAATCCCTGGATTATTAAATACACATCAGCTGGGGAGTTTATTTGGGGAAAAATGGGCCAAAATCCTATCTCTGGTACGGTATTTAATGGCGTCTCAGTTGATCAGTACAATAATATTTATGTAAGTGGCAAGGGCATAGGTGGGTACCAGGCCAGTCCTCCATACTTTGAATCCGATACGGGCAATGTCTATCAAAAGCAAACAGGTATCATCTTCAATAAGTTTTCACCGGATGGAAATGTGCTGTGGTTAAACTCGACGGAGATTCCCAATCAATTTTTAGGGAGCGGAGATGGAAAGTTTGTCATACCAGACTCGGCTGGAAATTTTTACGTAGCTGGTGGATTTTTTGGCCGAATTGATTTTGACCCTGGTGCGGCGACCAAATTGCTTATAAGTACCAATGCCAATTTATTGCCAACAGCTACTGATTTTGCGGTAGCGAAGTATTCTAAAAAAGGCCAGTTGTTTTGGGTGTCCAGAACTACCGGCACATTATCAGATCCTTATCTTAATTCAGGCGCAACCTATAACCCGAAAATCAATTCCTTCATGATTTGTGGTGATTATGCGGGAATTTTAAGGTTTAATGGAATCGCAAGCCCGAGCTATACCAGCAGACAACCTTCCGGAAGTAGTACTGCTGTTGCCGATGGTTTTTATGCCTTGATAAGCAATAGCTGTTTGACCCGCACCCAAATCCACGACACCATCTGCTACGGCACCACCAAATCCTTCGATGGAGAAACCCTTACGAAACCAGGCAAATACATCCGCCTGAAAATCTACAACCCAGCCAATCAATGCGAAGTTTGGGAAGAACTTTTTCTCCATGTTCGCCCTGAAATTCAGGCCAGTGCCGGTGCTGATATTTCGGTTTGTAGTGGAAAAGTGCAATCACTTGGCACTGATTCTTTGTCAGGACTTAGCTACCAATGGCAGCAAATAGGTGGAAGCTTCACAAGCACCCAGGCCCGACCAAAGCCGGGCTACACCAATTTCTCTGATTCCATTCAGCGATATCGGTTCGCACTTCAGGTTACCGATTCCAAAGGTTGCCAGAAGCGTGATACCATCCAACTGGCCCTTTCACCTGTATTGCGTGCCAGTCTCGCCAAGACCATCTGCCCCGGTGAAACGTTCGAGGACTACTCCACCAGCGGAACTTTTAAAGACACCCTCGTTTCCAGTCATGGCTGCGACAGCATCCGGACCTTAACCCTGAGTTACGACATCCCCAACAACTCCATCCAGCTATCAGCTGAGTTTGGCGCTTTGGCAGCTCCCGGTCAGGACGGCTACCAATGGCTGGACTGCAATGCCGGATTTGCTCCCCTTCCGGGCGAAACCGATTCCAGCTTTGCCCCGACTGTTTCAGGAAGTTACGCCGTTCGGGTCACCAAAGGAAATTGTGCGGATACGTCCGGCTGCCTCTTTCTTGT
>JAKQKY010000383.1 GCA_029560415.1 Bacteroidota bacterium
TCATTCGAGGAGATCGAAGGCCTTTGCAGTGGTTTATTTTTGCTGGGTGAATTAACGGCCCGCTCGAAAGACCGCATCAGTCATTATGGTGAATGGCTTTCTTCGCAGATTATCAAGGCAGCATATAACGAACAATATGGTGGTGCCACCTGGAAAGATGCCAGGGAGCTGATCCTAACCAATTCTGCTTACAGCGCTGCTGTTGTAGACTTTGCCAGCAGCAACGGTAAAATACAATACTATTTTGCCAGTGATCCATCGGAATTATTTATTGTACCCGGTTTCATTGCTGCCGATAGAAATGGAATTACGACTACACTTGGCCGTGGGGGGTCTGACTATACCGCTGCTATCATTGCTGCTGCTTTAAATGCACGTAACCTTGAAATATGGACAGATGTGAGTGGCATGATGACCGCCGATCCCAGGCTTACCAGCAATGCACGAATCATACCACAGATATCTTACCAGGAAGCAATGGAGCTATCGCATTTTGGCGCCAAAGTGATCTATCCACCTACGATACAACCGGTGATGAACATGAATATCCCGGTGTGGATTAAAAATACATTTGCACCAGCTGATCATGGTACGGTCATCGCTAACGCTGAAAGAACCCATGACGCAGAGCCCGGCAATATTGTACGGGGCATCTCCAGCATCAATAATATACAGTTGATCAGCCTTGAAGGAAGTGGCATGGTAGGAATACCAGGTTTTTCAAAAAGACTTTTTGAAGCGTTAAGCAATGAACAGATCAATGTGATCCTGATCACGCAGAGTTCTTCGGAACATTCGATCAGTGTAGCCATTGACGGTAGTATGGTACACAAAGCCTGTCACGCCGTGGATGCCGCATTTGCAAACGAGATCGCCCTGCAGAAAGTGGAACCTCTTAAAGTGGAATCCGGGCTTTCTATTGTAGCATTGGTAGGAGAGAATATGAAAAATCATACCGGCGTCAGTGGCCGCATGTTCAGTGCCATGGGAAGGAATGGGGTAAATATCCGGGCCATTGCACAAGGTTCATCAGAGAAAAATATCTCTTCTGTAATTGCGACTACAGATGTACGTAAGGCGATCAATGTATTGCATGAAGAATTTTTTGAAACCACATTCAAGCAGGTAAATATATTCCTGGCCGGTACAGGAAATGTTGGCAATAAGTTATTGGAGCAGTTGGCAAGCCAGTTGCGTTTCTTGCAGGACCAGTTGCACCTTCAACCAAGGCTGGTTGGCATTCTTAACAGCCGGAAAATGCTGATCAACGAAGATGGTATCAATCTCGGTTCCTGGCGTGAAAGCATGGAGACCGCTCCTGTAGCCGACCTGCAGCAGTTTGTAGATGAGATCATTGGGCGTAACCTGCGCAATGCTGTTTTTGTGGATATCACGGCCAATGCAGATGTTGCAAATGTGTATGATCAATTACTTCAGAAAAGTATTTCGGTAGTGGCTTGTAATAAAGTGGCTGCTTCATCAACTTATGTGCAATACAGGAAGCTTAAAGATCTTGCAAGAGAATTTAATGCACAGTTTCTTTTTGAAACAAATGTGGGGGCAGGCCTTCCCGTTATAGGAACCCTGAACGATCTTATGCGCAGTGGCGACAGGATAAACAGGATAGAAGCGGTATTAAGCGGAACCCTCAACTTTGTATTCAATCATTATGATGGTACCCGCAAATTTGCAGAGGTAGTTCGCCAGGCGCAGGCAGAAGGGTATACAGAGCCCGATCCAAGGCTCGACCTCGGTGGCACAGATGTAATGCGCAAGATCATGATCCTCGCAAGGGAAGCCGGCGAAAAGCTGGAGATGGAGGATATCGTAAATCATTCTTTCATGCCAGCCAATTGCATGCAGGGTGATGTAGATCATTTTTATGCAGCCATGGAAAAAGAAGAAGCTCATTTTGCATCTTTGTTTGAAGCAGCAAGAGCTGATGGGAATAAGTTAAAATTTGTAGCGACATTCAACCAGGGCAAAGCCTCGGTAGGTTTGCAACACATTGATTCCAAACACGACCTGTACCACCTGTATGGAAAAGACAACGTGGTTCTGTTTTATACCGATCGTTATAAAGATCAGCCACTCGTGGTGAAGGGTGCAGGTGCCGGGGCTGATGTTACCGCCAGTGGTGTATTCGCTGATATCATTCGTGCAGCAAAAATTTAAAAAATTCGTATGAGAAGTATAACTGTTCATTCCCCTGCAACCGTTTCCAACCTATGTTGCGGGTTCGATATCCTGGGCCTGGCCATCGATGAGCCTTATGATATTATGCAACTGACCGAAACCGAACAGCCCGGTATTGTAATTCGGCATACCGATGCGTATAACCTGCCTGTTTCTCCAACGGAAAATATTGCAGGGGTAGCCTTACAGTCAATGATAGACGCAGTTGGGTATACAGGCGGATTTGAAGTGGTCATTGAAAAACAGATCAAGCCGGGGAGTGGCATTGGTTCCAGTGCAGCTAGTGCTGCGGGAATTGTAGTAGCGGCTAATGCATTACTGGGCGACCGGTTTACCAAAAAGGAACTGGTGAACTTTGCAATGGACGGTGAAGTGATCGCCAGTGGAGCTCGTCATGCCGATAACCTGGCTCCCTGTATTTATGGCGGATTGGTATTGATCCGGGATACACCCACGTTGGACATTATTTCTTTAGAAACACCTCCATTGTACATCAGCATTGTACACCCGCAGATCGAGATCAAAACTTCTTATGCCAGAAAAATATTGCCAACAGATATCCCGTTGAAAAGCGCTGTTGTTCAATGGGCTAATGTAGCTGGTTTAGTAACCGGTTTTTTGCAACAGGATTATGCATTGATCGGGCGGTCGTTACAGGATATCATCATTGAACCAGTGCGAAGCAAACTCATACCTGGTTTTGATGAGGTTAAAAGGAAATGCCTCGAAGCAGGTGCATTGGGAGGAGGTATTTCCGGCAGCGGTCCATCTTTATTCATGCTCAGTGAAAAAAAGGAAACTGCAGAGCAGGTGGCATTGATCATGAAAAATGAATTTGATAAACGGGGTATTGAAAACAAAACCTATGTGACCACGATCAATGATAGCGGCGTGAAAATAGTTAATGGATCATAGCAGTAAAAGGTTAACGGTTATTCACCCCATTTCAATTTTATATATGAAGTATTACAGCATAAACAGGCAATCGCCGGAGGTCAATTTTAAAGAAGCCACGATCAGGGGACAGGCACCCGATAAAGGATTGTACTTCCCGGGTTATATTCCGAAATTGGATGCGGGTTTTGTTAAGAACTTTGATCAGTTATCCAATGAAGAGATCGCCTTCCGGGTGATTCAGCCTTATGTGGGAGATACCATCCCTGAAGAAATTTTACTGCGTATCGTTTCCGAGACCGTGAATTTTCCGATACCACTGGTACGAGTAAACGAATGGGCCTCTTCCCTTGAATTGTTTCATGGAAACACACTGGCATTTAAAGATATCGGGGCACGTTTCATGAGCCGATGCCTGGGTTATTTTGTAAAAGATCAATCAAAAAAAGTTACGGTACTGGTGGCAACCTCCGGCGATACGGGAGGTGCGGTGGCGGATGGATTTTATGGAGTGGATGACATAGATGTAGTAATCCTATATCCTTCCGGTAAAGTAAGCATGGTGCAGGAAAAGCAATTATCCACGCTGGGTAAAAATATTCATGCGGTTGAAGTTGCCGGTAGTTTTGATGATTGCCAGCAAATGGTGAAACAGGCATTCATGGATCAAACACTTTCGCAGCAATTGTTTTTAACTTCGGCCAATTCCATCAACGTGGCCAGGTGGTTACCACAACAGTTCTTTTATTTTTTTGCAGCAAAGCAATGGTCAGGAAAACATGATCCCTTGGTGATCAGTGTGCCCAGTGGCAATGTAGGAAATATCTGTGCCGGTTTGCTGGCAAGGCAATCAGGTTTATCAATTAACCATTTGATCGCTGCCTGCAATGCCAATGATGTGGTACCTTCTTTTATGAAGAGCGGGCAATATCGACCACAAAAATCGGTGGCCACAATCTCGAATGCAATGGATGTAGGAGATCCCAGCAATTTCGTCCGAATACTGGAAATGTTTAATAATAAGATCGATGACTTGCAACAGGCATTGTCATCGTACACGATCAGTGATGAGGAGACTAAAAAAGCAATCCGGGAGGTATATAACGATCACGGCTACCTGCTGGATCCGCATGGGGCTGTTGGATACCTGTCGCTGCAGAAATACCTGCAACAGGAAAATCTTTCGCAGGGAATCTTCCTCGAAACGGCCCACCCGGTAAAATTTTATGATGTGGTGGAACCATTGATCGGGAAATCTATTGACCTGCCCGAACCGGTAGCCCGTTTGATGAACTTGCCCAAAGTAGCTGTTCAGATGCCGGCCACTTTTTCATCACTCAAAGATTATCTTATGACATTATCATGATAAGCTGATGGCCAGCATTAACCTGTTAGATTGTACCTTTGTAATGAACCTCGTAGGAATGTACGCGGAGCCCTGAACTTTAAAAACACAAATCATGGAATTGAAAGAAAGCTTTGAAAAAGCAGTAGCAGACAGTAAACAATTGGCAGCCAAACCATCGAATGAAATTTTGCTTCAATTATATTCACTCTATAAGCAGGCGACAGAAGGGGATGTGAATACAGAACCACCAACGAATATGTTCGACTTTGTGAATAAAGCCAAACACGATGCCTGGTCTTCACTCAAAGGGAAAACCAATGAGGTGGCCATGCAGGAATATGTTTCATTAGTGAACTCCTTAAAATAAATTATACTCGTTTTTTTATTATCATATGTCCAGGGTCAGACCGGACATTGAAATATTTGTGGTCATACAACACAATATATTCAGAAAAAAAACGATTCAATAGCATTAAGAATCCTTTTTGTTGCCATAGAAAACATAGGAAGGAAACATTTCAAAATCCTTAACATTTCTGTGACAGAAAAGGGTTCCTGATTCGGTACCTTTGTAATGAAATCCAATACAGAAACCCCATTAAAAAACACACAACCGCTACACTATACGCCTGATATCTACCTAATTACATCGTTGGCCTAT
>JAKQKY010000396.1 GCA_029560415.1 Bacteroidota bacterium
AACGTTAGTAATATAAATTGTACATCATGAGAAAACTTATCGTTCAAGAATGGATCACACTCGATGGATTTGCTGCCGGTAAAAATGGGCAACTTGATTTTTTTACCAGCCTGTCGCCGGAGCAGAATAAACAGTCGGACCTGGATCAACTAAAATTTCTGGAAGAGATAGACACCATTTTATTTGGCAGGATCACTTATCAATTATTTGCCGGTTATTGGCCTGCTGCAGCATCGGATGCGGAGATAATAGCCAATAAACTGAACAGCTTGCATAAGATCGTATTTTCGAATACACTAACAACTGCACCCTGGGGTGAATGGCCTGCAGCTTCCATCATTGCTGGTAACGCAGTGCCGGCAATAAAAGAGCTTAAGCAGTTGCCGGGTAAAAATATGGTGCTATGGGGCAGTGTTTCCCTGGTACAGTCTTTAATAAAAGAAAACCTTGTTGATGAATACCATCTTCAACTATGCCCGGTACTAACGGGAGCTGGAAGAAAACTTTTTCCTGGAGAAGCCCGGATGAATCAACTTCAGCTTCAGGCTGTAAAACAGTATGACACAGGTTTAGCTCTTCTGCAATACAAAGCAGGTTTCTAAATGCAGGACGCTTCTGTTTTGTAACTTTACAGCTTAAACATGTGTATATGCTTTATTTTGTGGAAGAGACTTCAATTGTAAGAAAAATATGGGGGAAAAGCGACACGATACTTTTCATATTTGCAGGGGCTGCTGCGGAATTTGCATTAAATAAAGCAGTTGACTGGCTTTACTTCACCGGCAAACTTCCGGCTGATCCATTGGGCAGGTTGTTTTCAACGGTGCAGTATGCAAAAGGGATTGTATTTGCAACGAACGAAGAAGCACTTAATACCATTGACCGCATTCGAAAAATCCATACGGCTGTTGAAACCAACAGGCAAAGTACTATTCCCGACTGGGCATACAGGGATGTATTGTTCATGCTGATCCACTACTCTATTGCATCATTTGAATTACTGGAAAGAAAATTAAGCGAAGAAGAAAAACAGGAAGTATATGATGTATTTTACCGCCTTGGTATGCGGATGGGATTAACAGCGCTTGCAGGAAATTATACTGACTGGCTTCCGCAGCGAACGGCCCACCTGTTGACAGACCTGGAGAATAGTGAATATACCCGGGACCTGTTCCTTCAATACAAAAA
>JAKQKY010000416.1 GCA_029560415.1 Bacteroidota bacterium
GAAGGATTTTCCTCCGTTTTTAAATCAATACGCATTTGTTCCAATTCTTCGGGGGTATCGAATGCATAATAAGCATGACCGTCGTTGATTAACTTTTCTGCATATTCACGGTACATTGCTTTGCGCTCACTTTGACGGTAAGGACCATACGATCCGCCGTGTAATGGACTCTCATCGGGCACAAGTCCACACCATTCCAGGCAATTGAATATATAATTTTCAGCACCTTCTACAAATCTTGTCTGGTCGGTATCCTCAATCCTTACGATAAACGCTCCACCTAGTTTTTTTGCAAATAAATAATTGTATAAAACGGTTCTAACACCTCCCAGGTGAAGGCCTCCCGTTGGGCTGGGAGCAAAACGCACTCTTACTTTCGTATTCATGCCGCAAAGGTAAGCATCAAGCTTGAAGTGCCTATCATTATGAGCATAAATATATATGTCAATTTATTTTAATGCATAATTTTTTTTCAAAAATTTCGTTAGTGGATTAAACTTTTAACGTCTTATTGTATCTATTGTTCTTGTAACGCAATTGAAAAAAAATAAATAACATAACAAATGAAAACAAACATTAAACTGATCATGGCTTTTGCTATCGCTATGTCGGTAGTTTTTACAAGCTGTAAAAAAACGGATACAGTAGACAATACCGACAATTCCAATGAATTATCAACTCATTCAGAAGACCAGGCCCGCGTTTCCGGTGATGTGGATGATGTGGCAGATGACGTTAATGGCGTTGTGGATGGTTTTGATGCATTTACAGGTAGCAGAACGTATAATACAGATAATCCGAATAGCGTGATCTGCAATGGAACGGCTGTGTTGGATTCAACTGCAACAGACCGTAGGATCACCATTACCTATAACGGAGTTAACTGTGTTGGCAACAGGATACGTGATGGTATTGTGATCGTAACCATGCCTTTGGCCACACGTTGGAGAGATGTGGGAGCGGTTATTACCGTTACCACACAAAGTCTTCGCATTACCCGTGTTCGCGATAACAGGAGCATTACCATCAGCGGCACGCAAACCTATACCAATGTTTCGGGTGGCCTTCTCCGTAACCTTCCTACGCTTGGCACCGTTACCCATGACATCAACAGTGCCGGCATAACGGTAACATTTGATAACAATAGCCAGCGCAGCTGGCAGGTTGCCAGGAGGAGAGTGTTCACTTATAACAATGGTGTGGTGATCACGGTTACCGGCAGGCATACCGATGGCAATATCACCGGAATTTCTGAGTGGGGTACCAATCGTTTTGGAAATAGCTTTGTAACCTCCATTACGCAACCAATGGTAGTAAGGCAGGATTGTAACTTCAGATTGGTAAGCGGGGAAGTTAAACACCAGAAATTAGCTGCCAGTATTGTAGCCACATTTGGACTGGATTCAACAGGTAATCCAACGGGTTGTCCTGGAACAGGCACCTATTATTTTAAAACGGTTTGGACGGGCGCCAATGGTATCGTAAGAACCGTGATACTTCCATATTAATAAGCGTGTATATTTGATAAGAATGGTTGCTTCTGAAAGGAGGCAACCTTTTTTTATAGCGGGTGGTTAATGTATGCCTGTCACAAATCCTGTAATATGCAGTAAATTGCTGAATGTTTTACCTGGTCAAAACGCCCTGGTGGTTAAGATTCATTTATCGTAAGTGCGTATGGTTAATGCCGGCTTCGGAAAAAGTGCTTTACCTCACTTTTGATGATGGACCACATCCGGTAGTGACCAACTTTGTACTGGAAGAACTCAGAAAATTCAATGCAAAAGCAAGTTTTTTCTGCATAGGTAAAAATGTACAGGCTCATCCGGAATTGTATCAGCGCATCCAGGAAGAAGGGCATGGGATCGGGAACCATAGTTTCAGTCACCTCAATGGTTGGAATGTAAATGATGCAGATTACCTGGAAGATATTGCGAAGGCATCGAAGCATATCAACAGTTCATTATTCAGGCCTCCATATGGAAAAATAACATTCTCCCAAATTAAAAAACTTACGAAAGAACCTTTCAATTTCAGATTGATCATGTGGAGTGTATTGAGCGCTGATTTTAATGTGAAGATATCAGCAGAACAGTGTCTTCAACATGTAATTCAAAACAGCAAAGCCGGTTCTATCATCGTTTTTCATGACAGTGAAAAAGCGTTTGACCGCATGCGTTATGCCTTACCGGGGATGTTGAAATATTTTTATGAAAAAGGCTACCGGTTTGAAAAATTGGAGGAAGTTCCTTAAAAAAAGTTGGGCCTGGGTAGAAACCCTGGCCCGTTTTTAATCCGTACCCTATGAAAACTGTGCTCAAGTTACGTTGTTGTTTTTAAATCTGCAACAATTTTTTTTAATTACTTTTCTCACCTGTTGGGTGTAGTGTTTTTTCTTACAAAATCGCCTGTTTACTGTAATAGTTAGTACTACAAACAACTCTTTATCATCTTTTATAAAGGATTAAAAAAATCAAAACAGGAATGGATGAAAGCATCGTACAAAAATTCATTGCCGATTATCAGCGGTTGTTATACAAATCAATTTTAAAGCCTGAATAATAAAGTTTTTAATTTTATCTGATTATGTTGATAGATACACATTGCCATTTGTATGTAAAGGAATTTGAAACTGATATTGAATCAGTGATCAGGCGGGCTGAAGCGGCAGGCGTAGAAAGATTTTATATGCCTGCCATTGATCATGAAACAAACCAGGCTTTAATAAACCTGGAAGAACGATTTCCAGGAAAATGCTTTGCCATGATGGGATTGCATCCATGTTCTGTAAATGAACATTTCCAGGTTGCCCTTGATGAAGTTTCCACATGGCTTGAGAAAAGAAAGTTTGCAGCAATTGGAGAAACGGGTCTTGATTTTTATTGGGATAAAACATTTGTGAAAGAGCAATACTATGCTTTGGAAAAACAAATTGAATGGGCCATCCAATATCAGCTTCCCATTGTGTTGCATACAAGAAATGCTACACAGGAAACAGTAGATGTGATTAAGAAATATGCAGGAACCGGGCTCAAGGGAATTTTTCATTGTTTTGGCGGCAGCCTCGATGAAGCTCAACAGATCATTGAGCTGGGTTTTTATTTAGGGATTGGGGGAGTAGTTACTTATAAAAATGCAGGACTTGCAGAGGTGCTTGAAAAACTTGACCTGGCAAATATTGTTCTAGAAACAGATTCACCTTATTTATCGCCGGTTCCATTCCGGGGCAAACGAAATGAAAGCGCTTATTTAAAAAATATCACAGAAAAATTAGCGGGGATCAAACAGGTGAGTGTTGAAGAAGTTGCCCGTATTACAACCGGGAATGCAAGGGAAATCTTCAAATGATTTTAAACATATCCTACGTAAAATGAATCATTCTTCATGCTCTGAAGGATGTAGACAAAAAACATATAATTTTATTTGCGGAGAGTAAGGGATTCGTTCCGATTAATCGGAATGATACAGTTTCCCGTATACACACTTTCTCCCGATAGCAATCGGGACTCCTTCAACCACTCGTCCGAATCCGTTAACTTTATTAGCGGAGAGTAAGGGATTCGAACCCTTGATACAGTTTCCCGTATACACACTTTCCAGGCGTGCTCCTTCAACCACTCGGACAACTCTCCAATATATTTGACTCCTTCAATCCCGACCTAAGTCGGGAGACAACTCTCCAATTTTTTTAAACCACCCACATCTTCAAATTTTCAAATCAATTAATTTTCAAATCAATTAATTTTCAAATCAATTAATTCTCGGGCAGCAAATGTACATCCTTAACCCATTATATAAAAATCAATCTAAGATCTTTTCCATTTGCATACTCCTGGAGCCTTTGATAAGAATACTTGAGTGTTCTACAACTTGCTTATGAAACCAACTGCCTGCTTCTGCAGCATTATTGAAATGAAGATAAGCGTCATGCAATTGTTTAAATCCATCTCCAACCAATACTACATTCTTCCAGCTGTATTGACTGATGAGGTGAACGATCTGTTGATGTTCTTTTGCACTTTCAGGGCCCAGTTCCATCATGCTGCCCAGCATCAATATTTTGTTGGAACCTTCCATCCGGGAAAAATTTTCGATGGCCGCTTTCATGCTGGTTGGGTTAGCATTGTAAGCATCGAGGATAATTTTATGCCCGTTTTTTTCGATCAGTTGTGAGCGGCTGTTGGATGGAACATAATGTTCCAATGAAGATTTTATCCGATAATCAGAAACCTTAAAATATTTTCCAATCGCTACGGCGGCTAGCACATTTGGTAAATTATATCCGCCCACTAATTGGGTTTTGATAAGATCGATTGCAGCGCCTTTTGTAATGGTTAACTGAAGAAAATCCTGGTCTGTCACAATTTGTCCGGCTAGTTCAGCATTATTGATATTCGTTCCATACCGGGATACTTTTTCAATTCCTTTACTCATTTCAATCAGGTAATCATAATCGGTATAAATGAATGCGGTGCCTTGATGGGCTCTCAGGTAATCAAACAATTCCCCTTTCCCTTTTCTAACGCCTTCTTCGCCCCCAAATCCTTCCAGGTGGGCTTTACCACAATTGGTGATGAGGCCGTGTGTTGGCATAGCGTATTCGCAATAACTTTTTATTTCGAGCTGGTGATTGGCGCCCATCTCTATCACGGCCATCTCTGCATCCTTTTTTACTTTCAATATTGTTAGTGGAACGCCGATATGGTTATTAAGATTTCCGGTGGTTGTATATGTTGTATAGGTTGTAGACAAAACAGCATGGATGAGTTCTTTCGTAGTGGTTTTGCCATTGCTTCCGGTGATGGCAATAAAAGGGATATCAAATTGTTCCCGATGTGTTTTAGCCAATTGCTGCAATGTTTCCAGGCAATCGGGTACCCGGATAATCCTTGTATCACTGAATCCTGGATCTTCATCTGCAATGCAATAGGAAGCGCCAGCATCCAGGGCTTGTTGCGCATAATGGTTACCATTAAAATTGGGTCCTTTTAAGGCAAAGAATATATCATTTGGTTTGATGTTCCTGGTATCGGTTACCACCGACGGGTATTGCTGGTATACAGCATATAATTCCTTCATATCCATAAGAACAAAAATAAGAAGTTGTTCAATTAATCTTCCTGAAATAAAAAGCCCTTCAGTTTGTATGCTGAAGGGCTTTATTATAAGTATGTTATTGTGTTATTTCTTTTTTCCTTTGCGGCCGTTCTGTTTTCTTTTACCAAACAGGTTACCTTCTTTAAAGCCAGGTCCTTCTGGTGGTCCAAGATATGTTTGAGCACAACGGAAACCTACGGTGCTGGCCCCCTGGTCTTCCTGCATGAAACGGCGGGTTCCTGGCGATAACCAGTAAGCCCTGTCATTCCAGCTACCACCTTTGATCACCCTTGATTTATCATTCACCAATGAGCTGGTACCATATCCGTAGAATACACCACTGGCAGAGTCACCATCCATGAAGTTGATCACATTGTTATGCTGGTAGTTTGAACGGTTCTTAACTTCTTCATCAGAAATATCAACTTTTTTGAGGCGGCCCATGCTGTCTCTTTCATATTCACCACCACTATTCTTATAATATTTCTGGAATTTATTACCACGGAAATAGTTGAAATCCTGTCCATCAAGAGGAGTTAAAGGCCTGTACACGTCACCAACCCACTCGCTAACGTTACCACTCATGTTATACAAACCAAATGCGTTTGGATAGAATGATTTTACATTACCAGGTATGGCAGCACGGTCATTTAAACCACCGGCCACACCCATGTTATCACCACTACCGCGTTTGAAGTTGGCCAGGAATTTACCCTGCCAGCTACCCCTGCGGTTATCTCTCAAACCGTTTGGATTTTTACTCCATGAATAAATCTGCTGATTAGAACGTAATTCCTCACCACTTTTGCTTTCCTTTTTACGGGGAGCAGGGTTTTGGTCGAGCAAGCCATAGGCTGCATATTCCCACTCAGCTTCTGTAGGCAGGCGATATCCCATGTTCAGGATACCATCTTCCATACGAACGGTGCTACGTGGTTTATTATTAACATCTTTCAGGTCTGTTTTTTTAGGCTTACTTCTTCCCTGGATTAATTCAGGATTCATCAGGTAAGTTTCAGTATTAAAAGATCCATCTGCGCCGGCACCTTTCATTTCTCTTTTAGCAGCGTCTTTTTTCAGGTATCCTTTTTTCATCAGGTTCAGTTCATTCACCCTGTCTGACCTCCAGATACAAAAATCATGTGCCTGCTGCCAGGTTACCCCAACTACAGGATAGTAGTTATAAGATGGATACCGGAAATAATATTCTACATACGGTTCGTTGTAAGCAAGTTCTTCCCTCCATACCAGCGTATCGGGGAGTGTTTTATTGATAATGGCTGAATCGTTGCTGAAAGTATTTTCCAGCCAATACAGGTATTCACGATAGTGAACGTTGGCAACTTCAGTTTCATCTATAAAGAAAGAAGGTACAGTAACTTTGCGGGGAACATTGTTCCAGTCGCCCATCACATCTTCATCTTTGGCACCCATTACAAAGGATCCACCTTGCACAAATACAAGACCCGGACCTGCTTTAGGATATTTAACCTTAGATACATGGAAGTTACCCATGTTCTTGTCATCATAATTCCAACCGGTTACGCTGGATTTACCTTTTTTCTTGCCAAATAAGCCACCGTTCTTACAAGAACTTAGGGAAATGGCTGCGGCTACCAGTAGGATCAGATTTTTACCTGAGAATATTTTTTGCATGTGCATTCGTTTTGCAAATTGTTTAACGAAAGGATTTCTTTATTATTGTATATGGGTTACACTAGCTGCGAATATAAATACTTTATATCACATGGAAATCAAATTGCGGTTAATGTTGAAAAAAAGGAATGTTGATTTTTGAACTTTTTTTTAAAATAACGTTCTTTGATGCATCAATATTTTATACTTTGTTGTCATTCACAATTATTAAGCCCGGATCCGTAAGTTTCAAACAATATTTAATTCCATTACAACGTTTTTACAATCACGGCCTATATAAATATTAAAATTTTATGTTCGTGAGCCAACATTTTCGATATATTTGACTTTCTTGACAATTTTATTTTAACAAGAAATTATAAATTTGTTGGCTATTTAAAGAAATCAGTTATTTTTACAAACTAAACATATCTAAAACTAAACGCTTATAGAGGTAAGTCTACCTAACCAAGACAAAACAAAACGCATGAAACAAGCAACTTTGAAACTAACTGCCTTAGTTATGTTACTGGGAGGTTCAATAACCATAGCCGAAGCCCAAACAACTGCAAACTCTATCAATGTAGTAACTACTGCCGTACCTTTTTTACGCATATCACCAGATGCAAGAAGTGGTGGTATGGGAGATGTTGGTATTGCAACCAGCGCCGATGCAAATTCAGGTTTCTGGAATTTGGCTAAAACGCCATTTGCAACCAGCAAAACCAGCATTGCAGCTTCTTACACTCCATGGTTAAATGATCTTAAATTAAATGACGTGTACCTGGCTTCTTTGGCTGGTTACTATCAGATAGATGAATTACAGGCTGTATCTGCTTCACTTAGGTATTTTAGCCTGGGTAGCATTCAGTTCACTGATTTCAACGGTGCTCCGCTGCAATCTTTCCGTCCAAGGGAATTTGCGATTGATGCGGGTTACTCAAGGAAACTGTCTAGCAAAATGGCGCTTGGTGTTGCTTTGCGTTATATCAGTTCCGACCTTGCAGGTGGATCAGTTAATGGCGTTACCTACAAAAAAGGATCTTCTGTAGCAGGTGATATCCATTTATTTTACAAAGGCACCAAAGCCAGCGGAAATGGTTTTGACTGGGGTGTTACTTTAAGCAATCTTGGTTCAAAAATTTCTTATACAAGCGATGCAACTCAGAAAGATTATATTCCTGCAAACTTCGGTATCGGAGCTGCATACAACAAAGTATTTGATGCTGAAAACAAAATCACATTTGCAGTTGACCTGAACAAATTGATGGTACCAACTCCTCCGGCTCAATCTGATTCTGCAGGCCTGGCTAAATATCGTTCTAAAGGCGTTGTTAGCAGCTGGTTCAGCTCATTCGGCGACGGTGGTGGATCTGAAGAGATCAAAGAAGTTACTGTTTCTTTGGGTGCTGAATACTGGTACAAAAACCAATTCGCTTTAAGGGCTGGTTATTTCTACGAAAATGAAATCAAAGGAGATCGCAGGTATTTCACCCTGGGTGCTGGTTTGAAGTATAACCTGTTTGGTTTGAACTTCTCTTACCTGTTGCCAACCGGTGCTGGTGTAAACCGCAATCCTTTATCAAATACAGTACGTTTTACCCTGTTGTTTGACATGGAGAAAAAATAATTTTCAAAAAATATTGAAAAAGGCGTTTCTTTAACCGGAAACGCTTTTTTTATTTTACGATCAATACAAATTCCAGATGTCATACAGAATAGGATCAGGAGTTGATTTTCATCAATTGGCGGTGGGCCGTCCATTATGGATCGGCGGTGTTCAGATACCACATGAGAAAGGGGCCGTTGGCCACAGCGATGCAGATGTATTGTTGCACGCGATCTGCGATGCCATGCTGGGTGCATTATGTTTGGGCGATATCGGCAAACATTTCCCCGATACACAGTCTGCTTATAAAGACATTGACAGCAAGATCTTATTGGCAAGAACCTATGAACTCGTGAGGCAAAAAGGCTACCATGTTGTTAATATCGACAGTACCCTTTGCCTTGAAAGGCCGAAGATCGCTCCACACATTTCGGCCATGCAAACAGCCATTGCCTCGATCCTGCATATTGGGATCGATGACATTTCTATAAAAGCTACTACTACAGAAAAAATGGGATTCGCCGGCCGGGAAGAAGGCCTGGTGGCCTATGCAACTACGCTACTTGAAAAAGATCCCGCTTAAATAATGGAAAACATTCAGATCGAAATCATCAATACATCCCGGAATCCACTACCATCCTATGCAACAGAAGGATCGGCAGGTATGGATATCAGGGCAAACCTGGAGGAACCAGTCATTTTAAATCCACTGGAACGACAATTGATCCCAACAGGGCTTTTTATAGCCTTGCCCGGGCAAATGGAAGCCCAGGTAAGGCCTCGAAGCGGGCTCGCTACCAAACAGGGAATCACCTGCCTCAATACTCCTGGAACCATCGACAGCGATTACCGGGGTGAAATCAAAGTGCTGCTTATCAATTTAAGCAACGAAGCTCAGCAGATCAACAACAATGACCGCATTGCTCAGCTCGTATTTGCACGGGTAGAGAAAGCTTCCTTAATTTTGGTACAGCAATTGAATATAACGGAAAGAGGTAGTGGCGGTTTTGGCCACACTGGTAAACAGTAATTTTGTTCAACTCATTCAAACGCATAATGAAGTGTAATTTTTTAGGCTGGATTTTGATAACGGGAATTTTCGCATCTTCTGTTGTAAGTTGCCGAACAACAAAGAACATTAATAAAGTGATCGCTCCCAAGGATACGACCGATCTCATGGTTAATAAATCTGCAGAAGATTCACTCAAAATTGTGAATGCCACGATCGACCAGTTGAATGCACACTACATCGATTTTAAAACCTTTTCTGCCAAAATAAAAGTGGATGTAACCGATAGCAAGGGAAAACAACCTGATATCACTGCAATCGTTCGTATCCTAAAAGACAGCGCCATCTGGATCTCTTTATCAGCTACATTCCTTAACATAGAAGTATACAGGGTATTGATCAAAAAAGACAGCGTGATCCTGTTGAATAAGCAAGCCAAAGAAGTACAGTTCCGTTCACTTGATTACCTGCAGGAAGTAACAGAGATTCCTTTCGATTTTAAAACCCTGCAAGACTTACTGGTAGGCAATCCGGTGTTCTACAATGGGAAAGTAAATTCATATCGCCACAATGGTAATTTTATCTTACTCACATGTGTGGGAGAATATTTTAAAAACCTGCTCACTTTATCTCTCGATAATCAATTATTATTGCACAGCAAAATGGATGATGTGGATGTATCGAGGAACAGAACAGCAGATATTACCTACGATGATTATGAGAACAAGAATGGTGTGATGTTTTCTACCAGTCGCCAGATCGTTGTTTCAGAAAAGAATAAAATTGATATCTCGATGAACTTTAAGCAGTATGAGTTTAACAAAGAATTATCAGTTTCATTCAGCATCCCCAAAAATTATAAACGCAAATAATCGTTATTTGTGTAAACCGGTTGGGTTATCATATTTCATCCTGGATTGCATTTAACTTATCCTCAAATTCAGTACATGAGTAAATACATCTTATCATTCATTCTATGCCTGGTTGCCGGCCAGCTTGCATTTGCACAGCCGCAAACGCGGGAGGAGCTGGAACAACAAAGGGCTCAACTGAAAAAAGAGATCGAACAAACTGAAAAACTTCTCAATAACAATAAGGCACAGACGAAGGAAAATTTCCTTCAATGGAAGCTCATCAATACAAAGGTTAACCTTCAGGACCGGGTTATTGAAAACATCAGCAAAGACCTGAACATGCTCGACAATACCATGTATGGTATTCAGAAAGACGTTAAGCGATACGACAAACTCCTGGATACACTCAAGCAGGAATATGCCCGTAGTATGGTATACTCATACAAGAACAGGAGCAGTTATGATTTCATGAATTTTATTTTTTCTTCTGCAAATTTCAATGACGCCATTAAAAGGATCACTTACCTGAAAAGCTACCGGAATTACCGTGAAATGCAGGGAGAAAATATTTTGCGTACACAGGATCTTCGTAAAAAGAAAATACAGGATCTCAGTGGCACCAAGCAAAAAAAGAATGTAACCCTGGCTATACAAAGTAAAGAGATGGCTGCATTGGAAAGCCAGCAAAAAGAGAAGGATCGCATCTTGGCCGAATTGAAAAAGCAAGGTAAAAAACTCAATGACCAGATAACGGCCAAGCAAAAGCAAATGCAGAAAGTGAACAATGCCATTGCCGCTGCAATTAAAAAAGCACAGGATGAAGCCCGCAAAATGGCGATGGCCAAAGCCGCTGAAGAAAAGAAAAGAAAGTTAGCTGAAGAAAAAGAAGCTTTAAAAAATAATGGGGCCGGTAATAACCCAACTACACCAACCAAAACAGTGGCAAAGCCAGCCAAGCCTGCCACTCCGGCTAAGAACATGGAAAGTGTGCTGTTAAATGCCGATAATATCGCCTTGAATAATAGTTTTGAGAAAAACAGGGGTTCATTGCCGTGGCCGCTCGACAGGGGAGTAATCCTGATGCATTACGGTTCTAATAAGCTTCCCAGTGGAACGATCCTGGATGTTACTTCGGTTACGATTTCATCAGACATTGGGGCTCCTGTAAAATCAATATTCCGCGGAACAGTAACTGCAGTGCAAACTGTTGAAGATATGCAGGTGGTGATCATACAGCATGGCCGTTATTTTACAACCTATAGTAATTTATCGGGTGTGTCGGTGCAAAAAGGCCAGGAAGTTGAAACCGGCCAGGTGCTTGGTAAAGTTGCCCCAAATTTTGATGGGGTAGGTGCTATAGATTTTTACATGAGCAATGAAACCAGCAATTTTGATCCGGAGAAATGGTTACGTCGCCGTTGATCAGATAACCCTGAGGTACATCGCTTCGTATAAAGGAACAATATGCTGAATATCGAATTTCTTGGCCTGGGTTAGTGCATTGGCTTTAAACTTCGCATGCGTTTCATCATTTTCAAGGATCTTCAGTGCATTGTTGCTCATATCTTCCACATCGCCAACATTGCTCATATATCCACAATAACCATCCACATTAATTTCGGGTAGTCCACCGGCATTGGTAGAAATTACCGGCACTTCTGCGGCCATCGCTTCCAACGCAGCTAGCCCGAAACTTTCATATTCACTGGTAAGTAAAAACAGGTCTGCAATCGGCAGGATGTCTTCCATCTGTTCCTGCTTTCCCAAAAATTTTATTTCTGCACAATCCTCACAGCCACGGGTATACGCTTCTATTTCGGGGCGCTCGGGCCCGTCGCCGATCAATAAAAGTTTGCTGGGAATTTTCTTGTTGATCAATAAAAAAGTATTTACCACATCCATCACTCTTTTTACTTTTCTGAAATTTGATGCGTGCACGATAATTTTTTCATCATTTGGTGCTATCAGTTTTTTAAATGCATCAACGGGTTTTTTATTAAATCTTTTTACATCCACGAAATTATGGATCACCTCTATCGGCTTGTCAATATTGAAGTTCTTATACGTTTCTGCTTTCAGGTTATGTGAAACCGCCGTTAGAACATCACTTTCTTCCATCGAAAAAGTAACCACGGGGCTGTAGGTTTTATCACGCCCTACGAGGGTGATATCGGTTCCATGCAGCGTGGTTATCACGGGTATTCGTTTATGTTGTTTGGCAAGGATCTGTTTGGCCATATAAGCAGCTGCGGCATGAGGTATGGCATAATGCACATGCAACAGGTCGATGTTATTATTGTTCACCACATCTACCATGGTACTGGCCAGGGCCGTTTCGTATGGCGGAAAATCGAATAAAGGGTAAGTAGGTACCCGTACTTCATGATAAAATATATTGGCATGAAAACCACTCAGTCTTACCGGTTGCTGGTAAGTAATGAAATGGATATTGTGTCCTTTTTCGGCAAGTACTTTTCCCAATTCTGTGGCCAGCACACCGCTACCTCCAAATGTTGGGTAGCAAACTATCGCAATGTTCATAGAAGTCAATTGATGATCAAAAAAAACTGCTTTGCAATTTAGCGATTAATAGACATACCAATTTGATTTATTGATTAACTGTATTTGTTTTAAGTTTGTTGGTAATATTCAAGTATGAAAGCGATCTCCACAATCTTTTTTTTCCTTTTTTGTGCAGGCATAACTGCTTTTGGCCAGGCTACAGATTCTGCCATGATCCGTAAGATCGCAAACGAGATACTGCAACATGGCAATGCTTATGAAAATCTCCGGTACCTGTGCAAAAAAATCGGGCCCAGACTAAGTGGTTCTGAGAATGCCCAAAAAGCAGTTTTGGCCACAGCCGATATGCTTCGTAAGGCCGGTGCCGATACGGTGTACCTGCAGCCTTGTATGGTACCACATTGGGTAAGGGGTGCTAAGGAAACGGCCTACATCCGGTTCGATGGAGAAAATGTACACAACCTGCATGCCTGCGCTCTTGGAAATTCGGTAGGGTCGGGCAAGGCAGGTATCAGTGCCGGGGTGATTGAAGTAAGAAGTTTTGATGAACTGAATCGTTTAGGCGAGGCCGTTATAAAAGGGAAGATCGTTTTTTTTAATTTCGAAATGAACCCCACTTACATCCGCACGTTCAGGGCATATGGCGAAAGCGGTATTGCCCGGCGCAATGGACCAGCGCAGGCTGCACGATATGGAGCAATCGGGGTGATGATAAGGTCCCTGGCCAGTAACGCTGATGATTACCCGCATACAGGCGGCACACAATACAACGATTCCTTTCCTAAGATACCTGCCATTGCCATCAGTACCAACGATGCCATCTGGCTTAGCGCAGAATTGGCTAAGAAGAAGCCAATCGATGCCTATATAAAAACCAATTGTGAAATGCTTCCGGATGAGCCATCTTTCAACGTGATCGGGGAGATCAAGGGAAGCCGTTTGCCTGGTGAGATTATTACTGTTGGTGGACATCTCGATAGTTGGGACCTGGCTGAAGGTGCCCAGGATGATGGTGCGGGTTGCGTACAGGCCATTGAAATCATCAGGGCATATTCATCCCTTAAAATTCGCCCGGTAAGAACCATCAGGGCTGTAATGTTCATGAATGAAGAAAATGGTGGGAAGGGCGCCCAGGCTTACCTGGATGAGGCAGTGAAGAAGAAAGAAAATCACCTGTTTGCACTGGAAAGTGATGCCGGTGGATTTACACCCAGGGGAATCAGCCTCGATATGAAAGAACCGCAACGAAATAAGATCATGGGATGGAAAAATTTATTCTATGAGTATGGTGTTTATGAATTTACTTCGGGTGGCAGCGGTTCAGATATCGGTCCACTGAAAAAAGTTGGAACTGCGTTGGCGGGATTTAGCCCCGATAGCCAGCGATATTTCGACGTTCACCATGCAGGAAGCGATGTTTTTGAAACCGTTAGTAAAAGAGAGCTTCACCTGGGCGCCGCAAACATGGCTGCATTGATCTGGCTTGTGAGTGAATACGGATTATAATGATAAAAAGTACATAAGATGGATACAACAACAATGACCCCTGCTAATCCCGTTCCGCCTAAAAAAAGCGGTTTCAAAAAATTTCTGCGCATATTCCTTATCGTGAGTATCCTTATCATCGGGATCATCGTATGGTGGAATTATTTTTATGTGTTTGGGGAAGGGGTAAAATCGGGCGAATTGAATTACGTTGTGAAGAAAGGAAATGTTTTCAAAACATATGAAGGCAAGCTGATTCAATCGGGCATACGATCAAAAGCTGCAGGTTCTGTACAATCTTACGAGTTTGAATTTTCTGTTACCGACGACAGCATTGCCAATACTCTCATGAACAATAGCGGCAAGTACTTTGATCTTCATTATAAAGAATACAAAAACCCGGTTGCATGGCGTGGATATACCGTTTATATCGTAGATAAGATCAATGGCATGCGGGAAGTAGAACATTGATCTAAACGCCGGCGTACAATAAAAAAATTACCGGAAGCTTATGTAGCTCCGGTTTTTTATTTTTCCATTGACCGATTGTGCGGGTAAGTATGCTTTCAGATTCAGCAGTTATATTGATACCGATACATAGTTTTGTTTTATCCTGTGCATGCTGGCAAAGCGAATCAAACAATTGATTATTGCGATACGGGGTTTCTATGAAAATCTTGGTGCTGTTGTATTTCGAAGAATGACTTTCCAGTTCTTTGATCTTTTTTGATCTTTCCATGCCATCGATTGGCAGGTATCCGACAAATTCAAATTGCTGTCCGTTGAGGCCGCTGGCCATGAGAGCGAGCAGGATTGAGCTTGGCCCCACCAAGGGTTTTATTACGCAATTCATTTCCTGTGCTGCTGCAACCAGTATCTGACCGGGATCGGCTACACCAGGGCAGCCGGCTTCACTGATGATGGCAATATTTTTTTCTTCTTTGATGCATTTCCTAAAAGCTTCAACCTGGTCTTCTTCTGCCTTATGTATTGCATACCATTCAAAATGATCGATGACGATCTCACGGTCCATAGCCTTAAGAAATCGCCGGGCAGTACGTTCATTTTCTGCGAAAATCACGCTGCATTTTTTTACTGAATCCAGCACATAAGGCGGAATGGTTTCGCGGGCATCTTCCGCAAGGAATGAGGGAACAAGGTATACCGTTGGCATGGTTATCTGATGATGACGTGTTGTTTTTCTGCTTTGTGTAAACTGAGGGTGGCGGCAATCACTGCATAACTTGGCGCCAGTAACCAGCCAAGCACCGGGATAATGTGCATGATATAAAATACCATGCCGTTGCCGATGGCCAACCCTTTGTGATGGCCGATGAGGTCGATGCTTTCAGCTGCGCTTAATTTATTTCTTTCGCTGCTGTAATCGAGCATGGAAAATCCAAAATAATACCATTCAACCATCAATGCTACCAGGGGTGCGATCCATCCTGCAAGAGGAATAAAAGATAGAATTAAAATGGTGATCACATATACGGTTTGCCAGAGCATATTTCGCAATGCAATGCGAACAGCACGTACAATATCAATAAGTAATTGCCGGAAGCTGAAGGGAAATGATTTGTCGGCAATGATGCTGTCGGTTTTTTCACTCAGGTATGCAAAAACCGGTGACCCGATGATGAGGAATAAAAATTTGAACAGCGAAAAGTAAAAAAGCAACAGTACCAGGCGCAGGATGATCTGGCCAACTATGAAAAAGAAATTCAGCCAGCTGTCGTGCATCCTGTCGAGCCAGCCCTTTACCCCCGTTTTTACCAATATAAATTCTATGGCAGCATTGCTGGACGTCCAGAAAAAATAAATACCTACAATAAAAAGTATACTGTAAATCAACCCCGGGATCAGGATCCACTTCCAAAGCCGGTGCTTTACGATGAACCGGTGGGCATCGAAATACGATTGGATCGATATGATGATCTCTTTAAGCATGGGGGTTGTTGGCGAAAAATGAATATGCTTCTATTTTCGATTTGTAAGATAAGAATACTTATCGGAGTTTGATAATTCAGTGGGTTCGTTTACTGGTTGCCGGTGGACTAATTATTATTTTTGTACAAAAGAACAACTGATGAAAAAGCTCCCGCTTTCTTTTTATAACCGCAGCAATGTGATACAGGTAGCCCGTGAATTACTGGGGAAAGTAGTGCTGTCGAAAATAGACGGCGCCATTACCAGCGGTCGCATCGTGGAAACCGAAGCCTATGTAGGCCTTACCGACAGGGCTTCTCATTCATTCAACGGCAAAAGAACAGCCCGTAATGAACACATGTATTCACCTGCGGCTACGGCTTACGTTTATATCTGTTATGGCATGCACCAGATGTTGAATGTGGTGACCAATAAAAAAGGAATTCCTGATGCAGTACTGATCAGGGCCCTTGAACCTATGGAGGGTATTGAAATGATGTTGAAACGTACCGGGAAAGCACAGCTCGATAATACCCTGACGAAGGGGCCAGGCAACGTAGGCAAGGCCATGGGTATATCAAAAATGCATTCAGGTTTGCTGTTGCTTGATGATGTGATTTATATAGCAGAAGATGGACAAGGGTTATTGAGTGGTGATGAAATAGGCGTGAGTAAAAGGATAGGCGTTGAACCTGCAGGTGCCGATGGTTTGTTGCCTTACCGGTTTTATGTGAAAGGCAACAGGTTTGTAAGTTCCAGGCCCTGGAAGTAATTAAAAAAGGCCCTGTGAAAAGGGCCTTTGAATATTTTGAATGGAAATTTAAATTAAAACTTCGGACAAGGAATGCCTTTTGATTCCTGTTTGCGACTGATGTAAATGATAGAAATTTCTGAACCACCACGGTTACCAGTAGCCGCTTTCAGGCTGCTGATGTTCACATCATAACTTGCACCGATCCTGATGCCTGAAAATTCCAGGCCAAGGTAAGGGATAATGGCATCATTGAACCGCATCCATGATCCAAGGTATACGTTGGTTGGATTCACATTATCGGAACCTGCATTGAACGCAAGTGCAGCACCCACAATGGTTTCGCTGGCCTTATTTTGTATCTGGTGAATGGCCGAAGCATTTACAGATAGTACATCAGAAATTGGAAATGATCCACCACCATGAATGGTTACCCT
>JAKQKY010000429.1 GCA_029560415.1 Bacteroidota bacterium
ATGTTATCACGCCTTTCTTCCCAGTCGGTATAAAACCTCGCAGCATAACGATTGTTGTTATTGTTCAATTCTCTGACCAATGTATTTTGAAAGTATTCATTGCTATAATTATAACCATTACCCCATCCGCTATTGTAGAAGAATGAATTGTCCTGTACACGATTGATCACCACATTCACGATGGCATTTTCATAAGCCTGGTTCATTTTTGCCTGGGCATCTTTAAATCCCGGAATGTATTTTTCTGCTTTTTGATAATGCAGGTAAGCGATACGGGCGTTGTCTCTTCCCGTCATCTCAAATTCTTTTTGGGCAAATGCATAATATTCTTCTGCGGCAGCCTGCCTGGTTTCGAGCAATTGCGTGCTGAAGTTCTCTGGATTCACCAGTTTAAAGGAAGGAGAAGAATTAATGATAGCATCATAGGCATCCTGCAGGTATTCATATTCCCGTATGATCTTGTCCCAACGGCTTAATTCAGTTGAATTACCAAAGGATTTAATTTTTGCCAGGTGGGCCTGTTTAATATTTGAATATAAAATGGGAATGGCCTCCAACGCCTTTTCATCGGTGGTGGATTTGTTGAGCTTTTTGATGGCGTCCTGCAATGCCTTGTCTTCGTTTGATCGTTCCAGGTAATTTTTACTACTGCTGCAGGAGATGATAGCCAATGAGGTTATCAGGAGTAGGGCTGGTAAAATTCTTTTCATATTATTAAGGTTTATACGGGTATAGTTTCAAAATAAATACCATATTTAACGCTTTCCTTTTGAAATCAACTTCTTATATAATGTTTAACAAAGGTTATCTTTTTGCAGAAATGTCGCCTGAAAAAGTTACCACTCACCGGTTAATTTTTGCCATTTGTCCTAAAATTCTATTAAAAGTAAAGTCTTAAAATCAGATATAAATCAATACAGCATTGGTTTTCGACACATTCCAGACTTAAGAGCACTACCAGCTACTTTAAAATAAATGGTATTATGTGTTGCATAGTACTAAAATGTTTTTATCTTTGTGTTATCAGGATGAAAGATCGCATTGTTCCGGACGATCAGATTTTAATTCCAGATAAAAAGTATAGCCATGAAATAACCTGTTTTTAAATTTGATCCAGACCATTAGCCATGAAAAGGATCGGCAAAAAGTTCGAAAGCGGGTTGTTTGATCAGACCAGGAGAAATAAACAATTGGGATGAATATTAAAAAGTAAAGCCATGAATATTGACAACACAGCGAGCCAGATGCGCAAGGGGGTTTTGGAATTCTGCATCCTGTCGGTGATTAAGCAGGGAGAAGCATATCCATCCGATATCATCGACAAAATGAAAGCGGCCAACCTGAACATTTTCGAAGGCACCCTTTACCCTTTGCTCACCCGGCTTAAGAACGCAGAGCTGCTCACCTATCGGTGGGTAGAAAGCAACAGCGGCCCTCCTCGAAAATATTTCTGTTTAACAGAAAAGGGAGCCGAATTTTATAAGGAACTGGAGGCAACCTGGAATGAGCTGGCCAACGCGGTTCAGGCCTTAACCTCCACCGGGTAATAAATCAACAACTTCAACTTTCCTGCATGGGCAGGTTGTCATAAAAAGTATAGCCATGTTTTTTTTGACAAGATCACTACAGAAACAACATTGTTAAGCCGGGCAGTACAGGAGGCTGAAAGCCGGCAAAAAAATAATCTTTTCGTCATGAAACAAGTAATAAATATCAATTTCCAGGGGCGGGTGGTACCAATCGAAGTATCTGCTTTTGAAACTTTAAAAGCTTACACCGAAAGTCTTAACCGCTATTTTTCCAATGAAGAAGGAAAGGAAGAGATCATCAATGATATTGAAAGCAGGATCGGGGAACTTTTCCAGGAACGCTTAAAGGAAGGCTCTACCTGCATAACCGATGAAGATGTAAATGCCATCATCAGGAGCATGGGCCGCCCCGAAGATTTTGAAACAGAAGAAACCAATGCAACGGCTTCTGAGAAAAAATCTGAACAGCAGTATGAACAAACTTCTTCATCATCATCTTCTTCTACCTTCAGTACAGCGGGTATGCCTAAACGTTTGTACCGCGATGAGAATGATAAAGTGATCGGCGGTGTTTGTAGTGGCCTGGCCAATTATTTTGGTATAGACGTGGTGGTGATGAGGATCATATTTGTTGTACTGGCCGTATCATTCGGCGTAGGCCTGATTCCTTACCTCATCTTGTGGGTAGCAGTGCCCAGCACTGCCTCTGCTGAAATAGGAGGAGTAAGAAAAAAGTTATACCGCGACAGTGATAACAAGATCATAGCCGGCGTTTGCAGCGGAATCGGAAATTATTTCGGCATCAACGCCTGGATCCCAAGGGTATTGTTCTTACTTCCATTCCTCAGTTTTTTTTCGAGGTGGAATCATTGGGGTGATTTTGATTTTACAAATTTTTTAAGGATCGGCTTCAGCCCCGGATCACTCATCATCTACATTATTCTTTGGCTGGTAATACCAGAAGCTTTTACTACCGCCGAAAAACTGGAAATGAAAGGTGAAAAAGTAGATATGAATTCTATCAAGAATTCCGTGATGGAAGAAATGAAGGGTGTACAACAGCGTGCCGAAAAATTCAGTAAAGAAGCCAAAAACTTTGCACAGGACAAAGGAAAAAATTTCAGTAACGAAGTGTCGGGTGTAGCCAGGAGAGGGGGACGATCGCTTGGGGATGTAATTGCCCTGCTGATAAAGATATTCGTTTATTTCATCCTGGGTTGTGTAGGCTTTGCAGTGGTGGTAGCGCTCTTTGCCTTCGGTATTGCTGCCCTGGGATTGTTCCCGATGAAAGACTTTGTTTTAACCGATGGATGGCAGAGTGTTTTTGCCTGGGGTACCCTGGTGTTTTTCATCGCAGTTCCGATCATTGGTATCATTACCTGGATCATCAGGAGACTTGCCAAGATAAAGAGCAATCGCAAAACCATGCGCCTCACTTTTGTAGGACTTTGGTTCCTGGGTTTGATATGCTTTGTTTCACTTATTACTTCCGTAGCCCGCGATTTCAGGTACAGCAATAAATTAAATGAAGAAGAAGTAACACTGGTGAATCCGGCAGCCACTAAACTGGAGATCACTTCTACTTCGCCAGATGTGAAATATTATCGAAACAAATGGTTTAAACTGGAACCATTTGAAGGACTGGAAGATGATACCGCCTTTGTGAAAAATGTTCGTGTACATATCATTAAATCGCCCAACGATAGTTTTAGGGTAACGATGTTGAAAATGGTATGCGGACCAGATAAATCTACCGCCAACAGGCTTGCAGGACTTATGGAGTTCAATGCAATTCAAAGAGATTCATTGCTGGTTATTGATAAGGGGATAGCAATCAATCGTTCCGATAAATTCCGCAATCAGCGTATAATCCTCACCGTATATGTACCGGTAGGCAAACAGATCAAAATTGACAGAAGTGTAGGTTGGGGACATGATATTCATTTCGGTGGTCCATGGAACGACGAGAACGATATCGCATTTGATGACCTGGAAGAAGGTTGGGATGTTGGAGTAGATTATATCATGAAAGCTGATGGCTTGTATACACTGGATGGCCAACCTGCTAACACCTGGGATCGCCCAAGAGTAAAAATTGGCCCGGATGGTATTGATGTACAGGATGGAAAAACAAGGGTCATGATCGATGCAAACGGCGTGCAGGTAAAGGAAGATGAGGATAATTATCGTTACGACAAAAACAGTCCTGTTAGCACGGTGGATTCGCTTAAACTAAAACTTCAGAAAGAAGAAATGCGTATCAAAGATTCTTTACAAAAAGCAAAAGAAAATATTGATAAACAATTGCAAAAGCTCGATGATAAAGGAAAAGGCGGAACAACCAGTGTTTCTTATATACTGCCGGCTTATAATCCTTTACTTATAATGAATTAAACTCGTTTCAATAGTAAGTTGAAGTTGAAGCAACCCGGATCCTGCCTGCAAAGGCAGGATTCTTTTTATATGGATTGAGTTAATTTTAAAGCATGAAAGATCATTTTTCAAACCAGGCAGAAACGTATGCAAAATACCGGCCTTCTTATCCCCCGGAATTATTTGAACACATCCTGGCACACGTAACAGAAAAAGAACTTGCCTGGGATTGTGGAACCGGGAACGGGCAAACAGCGATTGTGCTATCACGTTACTTTAAAAAAGTTTTTGCAACTGATATCAGTACAAAACAACTGGATCATGCTACTCCCGATCCACGCATTACTTATGCCAATGAACCGGCCGAAGTGTCGAGCCTGCCATCTCAATCGGTGAATTGTATTACGGTATCACAGGCACTGCATTGGTTCAACTTCAACCAGTATTATGATGAAGTGCGCCGCGTGGCAAAACCGGGTTGCCTGTTTGCTGCATGGACCTACAGCCTGTTAAAAATCGACCCGGTAACAGATGCACTTATTCAACGGTATCACGATGAAACCCTCGGTCCTTATTGGGATACGGCAAGGAAGTATGTAAATGAATCGTACCGAATCATACCTTTTCCTTTTACATTATTACCAGATCCGGGTTTTATCATTTCATGTCATTGGAACACCGAAGATTTACAAGGATACCTGCAAACCTGGAGTGCATGGCAACAATTTATAACGGAACACGATCACGATCCGGTGGAGGATTTAATGAAACAGGTGGCAAAGAACTGGATGCCGGGAGAGAAACGGCTGGTGAAATTTCCCATTCATCTTAAAATGGGATATGTGGAGTAGGGAAGAGCAGCAATTTTAAATTACATTTGCGGACAAAATTATAAAAATGAAGAATACTCCATTCACAGATAAGCACATTGCGTTAGGCGCAAAAATGGCTGAATTTGCGGGCTTTAACATGCCCATTTCCTATACCGGCATCAATGATGAACATGCTGCGGTAAGAAACAATGCCGGTGTTTTTGATGTGAGCCATATGGGAGAATTCATGATCAAGGGACCTCATGCGCTTGATTTGATACAACGCATTTCTACCAACGATGCCTCTAAACTTACAGCAGGAAAAGCCCAGTACAGCTGTATGCCGAATGAAACCGGCGGTATTGTAGATGATCTCCTGGTTTATTGCATTGAAGAAAACAACGTATATATGCTGGTTGTAAATGCCGGCAATATTGATAAAGACTGGAACTGGATATCATTGCATAATACTGCAGGGGCAGAGATGGAGAACATATCCGATAAAACCTGCCTGCTGGCCATACAGGGTCCGAATGCAACACAAATATTGCAATCACTAACGGATATCGATATACTAAACCTGAAATATTACACTTTTGCCAAAGGACATTTTGCAGGGGTCGATAATGTATTGATAAGCGCCACAGGTTATACCGGGGCGGGTGGTGTAGAAATTTATTTTGAAGACAAAGATGATGCAGCCGATAAAATATGGAACGCCATTTTTAAAGCCGGTGCTGCACAGGGTATCAAACCGATCGGGCTGGGAGCACGGGATACACTCAGGCTCGAAATGGGTTATTGCCTGTATGGCAACGATATTGATGATACTACCTCGCCAATGGAAGCGGGCCTGGGTTGGATCACCAAATTTTCCAAAGACTTCACTTCACGCGAACTTTTTGAAAAACAAAAAGCGAATGGCCTGGCCAAAAAACTCGTTGGTTTTGAAATGCTGGAAAAAGGCATTGCACGCCATGATTATGAGATCAAGGATTTTGAAGGCAATACCATTGGCCGGGTAACTTCCGGCACACAATCTCCTACCCTTTCTAAAGCCATCGGCATGGGTTATGTAGAATCAAAATATGCAGCCATCGATAAAGAGATCTTTATAAAAATACGCCAGACGCTTTTGAGGGCCAAAGTTGTTAAAATTCCTTTTGCATAATAAAGGAAACCGGTAACGCCCTTTTATTTCATTAATATTAACTGATGGAAAAGCAAAAGCCTACTTTATATACCTGCCTGTCGCCTTCGTTGCTTCATTTATATGATGTATCACCAGCTGTTGTGGTGATCATAGACATTCTCCGGGCTACTTCAACCATCGCAACAGCATTACACAACGGCGCAAAGGCGATTATTCCTGTAGACAGTGTTGCAGAATGTATCCGAATTGGTAAACAGATTGAAGCCATTACCGCCGGGGAACGCGATGGTAAAATAGCCGAAGGGCTTGAATATGGCAATTCCCCCTTTGAATATCCACCAGCATTCATCGAAGGAAAAACACTCGTACTCACCACCACCAACGGAACCAAATTGCTTCACATGGCACTGGATAAAGGAGCAGAGCACATCATTACAGGCGCATTTGCTAACCTTGATGCGGTTTGTGATCATTTACTGGCTGCTGATAAACCAGTGATACTCGCCTGTGCAGCCTGGAAAGACCGTGTAAACATTGAAGACACGCTGTTCGCCGGCGCCGTCATTCATGCCATTAAATCGCATTTCAATATTAATTGCGATGCATCACAACTTGCCGAAACCATGTATATGGATGCAAAAGATGACCTGTATGAATTCATGAAACTAAAACAGGCATCACATTATATAAGGCTTACTTCATTTGGACTGGAAGCAGATATACGTCATTGTCTTACGTCAAATACAGCACCGGTAATGCCCTTATATGAAAATGGTAAATTGATAAAATCAATTATATAATAAATCATTAATTTCTCCACAAAGTTTCCAAAGCAGCTCCTCCGCTCAGTTATTTTCCTTTACTTTTGCAAATTGCTCTTTTCTGAACCGGCATTCCCCAACAGTTAAGCATAAATGCAATTAATTTCATTTATTAATTAATAAAGTACCTGCAGATTGGCATTACCACACATAATTAAACACATATACAATAATGGTACCGATGAGGTGATCAGGCGAGGAAAGAAAATTCATTCGATGGGTTTTGTTGAACTGGTTGAACACGACGAACTCATGGGAAGTATTGTGTTCAGGGTAAAAGACGACAGCTACAGTACATTCTACAAAGTATATATTCAGAAATATGCCGATGCCAAGCTGATTTCACTTCGCTGCAGTTGTCCTTATAACCTGGGGGAAATATGCAGACACGAAGCAGCAGCTTTATTCCGGTTGCAGGATATGGCGGATAAGAATATGCTGGGCAGCAGTACCATCCAGTACAACCAGTATCATACCGTTGCCAAGATGAAACACATCGATCTGAAAATGATCAAAATGCTTTCATCGCCGGCAATTTATGAAGAGGCCGACAACATGTTGCGCACCGTAAAGGCAACCATTACAAAGGCAGAAGATGAAAGAGTGGAGGCTGAGCTTGTATATAACGGTCAAACGTATCCGCTGGTTATCCAGAAGAACGAAGAGCGGAATTTCGACACTTCCTGCATGTGCAGCGAATCGATGCACCCGCTTTGCGAACACAAAACTCTTTTGTTTCTTCAACTACTGAATTCCTTCGGTCCCAATTATTTTGAAACAATCCGCAATTGGGATAAGGAAAAAAATAAATTACTGCAGATCTATGGGTATAGTCTTAACGATGACATTACCGGTAAATTTGAATTCACGTATAAAGATGGAAAGCCATTTTTAAAACTACTCGATACATCCATTAAGAGAGTGGCCGCCACCTCATCGGGGGCCCCTGTAGTAAAGCCCATGCCCGCATTTGTTGGAACCGAATCAGCACCGGCCGAAGTGATGGTAGAAGAAGTTGCCGCTGCCCGGAAACTGGGGCTGGTATTCAATTTTAATGCAAAGACCTATCCCGGTTTTACGATGGATGCCATCCAGGGTGAAGCTGATGAAGACATTAAAAAATACATCAGTAAAACAGAAGCGCTCGACCTTACCAAGTTTGTGAACACCGACCTGTTTAGTGAAGATGATAAACTGTTATTTCAACAGGTGCGAAAATTACAGGAATCGGAGATCAATAAATACCTGAACCGAAACTCACCATTCAGTGGCATCTGGGAAAATATCATTCATACCGATGGAGAAGACCTCCCGGAAGAAACCAAATCACTGATCACAGAATACCTGCAGCCCAAGCTCAAAAAAATATTTGAAGAACAAACCAACAATCATTTTGTTTTTAAGCTTCCCAAAGCAAAGGCATTTAAAACTGCCAACCTGCAAGACATTGAACTGAGTGACGAATTCATGGCGCCCGTATTCAAGGTATTGGCCGTGAACGACCATTTTGAAATATCCTGCATGGTAAAGTTGAATGGTGAAATGATCCCGTTCAATAAAAATGAAAGCGCCAGCAGCCTTGTATTTTTATACGAGAATGTGTTATACTTATGGCAAAAGCCGGAAGACGTTTCCCAGGCAGAAAAATTCATGAAGCAGGGAAATATACGCATCAGTAAGAACAATTTATCTACAATGATACAGCAGGTGATCCTGCCGCTTACTAAAGAATATCATGTAGAGTTTGATAAGAGCCTTATCAAGGAAATTAAAGGCGGACATCCCGAGATCAAACTGCAACTTCTTGAAAAAGGCGATTACCTGGTGTTTCAACCTATATTTACTTACCAGGGTTTCGATGCACGTGCAAGCGATAAATCAACCATAACCATTCCCGATGGCGATAAGATCCTCATCATTCAACGCAACCGTGAGGCCGAAGAGGTTTTTGTAAATAAACTGGAAAGCCTGCACTCATTGTTCATGCGGCAGACCGACAGCAACAGCCTCGTATTGAAAGGCGCCGATGTGCTCCGCAACAATTGGTTCTTCCTGTTTGTGGATGCCATGAAGGATATGAAAGTGCCTGTATATGGTTTTGAAGCGTTAAAGAATTTCCGTTTCAACACCGCAAGACCCAATACACATATTCATGTAAGCAGTGGCCTCGATTGGTTTGATGCCAAAGTAGAAATTGAATTTGGCGAACAGCGTGTAGGCATCTCCGATATTAAAAAGGCATTGGCAGGTAAGCAGTCGTTTGTTCAGCTTGGCGACGGCACCCTGGGTATATTACCCGATGAGTGGCTGAAGCGATACGCTCTTTTATTTAAAGTAGGCGATGGCAAGAGTGATAAACTCCGCCTTTCCCGTTACCACATGAGCGTGATTGATGAGTTGTATGAGAACAGGGATGAAACCGAATTGAGTTTTGCACTAGATGAAAAATTTGAAAGATTAAGAGAGTTTAAGAATATACCCGAGAT
>JAKQKY010000435.1 GCA_029560415.1 Bacteroidota bacterium
CCAGATCAATATTGCCATGTTTTGCGATCTGCTCCAGCATGTGATCAAAAAAACCAAGACCTGTTTGAATGGCTGCTTTGCCGGTTCCATCCAAATCAATGTCAATAGTAATTTTTGTTTCGTTGGTGTTGCGTTGATGAATGACTCTTCGTGGCGGCAATTTTAAATACTCGTAAATATCTTTCCAGTGAGGTGATTCTACAACGATGGTATCCTTCCTCAGTGATTCAACCGCATCATTTATTTCAGCAGCACCTAAGGATGCATCTACATTTAACCAAAATCCTTTACAACCCAGGTTCTTCGCCAACTGTATGTCAGTGATCCTGTCACCAATTACAAATGAATTGGCTATATCATAAGCAGGGTTGTCCAGGTATTCGAGCAGCATACCTGTTCCCGGTTTACGGGTTGGTGCATTGTCTGACGGGTATGTTTTATCAATGAGCACTTTGCTGAAATGAATGTTCTCATTTACCAGGCTTGTCATTACTACATTGTGCACGGGCCAGAAACTTTCTTCCGGGAAAATATCCGTACCCAATCCATCCTGGTTGGTTACCATCACCAGTTCATAATCCAGTTCCTCCGCAATTTTCCGCATATACAAAAACATATCAGGATAAAACTCCAATTTGCTGAACGAATCCAGTTGATAAGTTGGGGGCGCTTCTTTTATCAATGTGCCGTCACGGTCTATAAATAAAACTTTTTTCACTGCTGGTATGATTTAAATAAATTGATCAATATTGTATTTTCTTCCGGCGTTCCTACGGTGATCCTCAAACAATTTTCACAATGCACTTCTTTGCTCCTGTTTCGTACGATCACTTCATTGGATGAAAGATGGTCATACAAATGATTTGCATCTGCCACTTTTACCAAAATAAAGTTAGCATCACTTGGATAAACTTTTTCAACAAAAGAAAACTCATTTAAATGCAAGTCCAGTATTTCTTTTTGCCGCACCACTTCCTTTATCCAGTTGTTTACGGTGTCAGTATCCTGCAGTGCTTCCAATGCCAGTTGCTGTGAAGCTTCATTGATATTATAAGGAGGCTTCACTTTATTGTACAGGTCAATGATATCCATGGAAGCATAACATAATCCCAACCGCAATGCTGCCAGTCCCCATGCTTTGGATAAAGTTTGCATCACGATCAAATTCGGATATTCCGTTAACTCCTGAATAAATGTTTTTTGTTTGGAGTAATTGATATAAGCTTCGTCTATGATGACTATACCAGGAAAATTATTGAGCAATATTTCCACATCATCCCTCTTCATATTGTTGCCCGTAGGATTATTGGGAGAACAAATGAACAATAGCTTTGTGTTGGCATCAACAGCCTCTAAAATACCATCCACATCCAATTGAAAATCCTGTGTGAGATTTACTTTCTGTATAGCCACATCATTGATATGGGCACTCACTTCATACATACCATAGGTTGGCGGACAAATAATTACATTGTCTTTAACCGGATCACAAAAAATACGATAGGCCAGGTCAATCACTTCGTCGCTTCCATTGCCGATGAATATATTTTCAGCAGGCACACCTTTGATCCTTGCCAGCTGAAATTTTAATTGCCATTGCAAAGGATCGGGATACCTGTTAAAGGGATCTGCTAACGGTGACCCATAGGCATTTTCATTGGCATCCAAAAAAACGGATGCCTTACCTGAAAATTCATGCCTTGCCGATGAATAAGGTTTTAGATTTTTAATGTTATCCCGTACAAGTTTATTTAAATCGAATTCCATAAATTATTATTTATTCACTGCTGTTTCACGTCTCCCTCCGTCTCTCCCGATACATCGGGACAGGCTCTCTCCGCCTCATCCGCCCGCTAACAAGCGGGCACCTTCTCCTAAAAGAGAAGGGAAATGGATGAAGTCAAATTTGAGGGAGCGGTGCTGAATATCATTAATAAACATTTTATCTTTCACATTTTCATTTGTTCTTTGCCAAACAACAAATCAATCACCCGGCGATCAGCAAAGGGCCATAAACGAAGGCGCTTGCCTAGTTCCCCCCAACTAGTTGGGGGGCGGAGGTGGTTCGTATAGTTACCGCATTCTTATGTGCATCCAGCCCTTCCGCTGCTGCCATTTGTTCCACTGCAGTACCAATATTTTCCAATCCCTCTTTTGTCAACTGCTGAAAGGTTACTTTCTTTACAAAACTATCCAATGACACACCACTGTATGCTTTTGCATAGCCGTTGGTTGGTAAAGTATGGTTTGTACCGGATGCATAGTCACCCACACTTTCCGGTGAATAATGCCCAAGAAAAACACTGCCTGCATTCATTACTTTTACTGAAAGTTCAGGAGCATTATCAGAAGCGATGATCAAATGTTCAGCTGCATACTCATTCAACAAATCAAAAGCGGCATCAACATTTTCCATCACGATAAAGTTGCTGTTTTCCAATGCCTGTACCGCAATATCTTTTCGTGGCAGCAATTGTAATTGCTTCTCCATTTCTATTTTTGTTTCATCAATGATTGACTGGGAAGCAGCCACCAGCATCACCTGGCTATCTGCACCATGCTCGGCCTGGCTTAAGAGATCTGCTGCTACAAAAGCAGGCGTACAGGTTTCATCTGCATATACCGCTACTTCACTTGGTCCAGCAGGCATATCAATCGCAATCCCTTCTTTATTGATCAACTGCTTGGCACAGGTTACATACTGGTTACCCGGACCAAAGATCTTATAAACCTGCGGAACGGT
Source organism: Bacteroidota bacterium (assembly GCA_029560415.1). Lineage (GTDB taxonomy): Bacteria > Bacteroidota > Bacteroidia > Chitinophagales > Chitinophagaceae > Ferruginibacter. Next base: position 2,744 of record JAKQKY010000435.1, read on the forward strand.
TTCGGTTCCGTAGGCCATTGCAGCGATCGCCTGCACGCCACCAATTTTATAAATATTTTTTAACCCGATCAAATCAGCGACATACAACACTACCGGGTTCACTTTGCCATCTTTACCGCAAGGTGTACAAACAACAATCTCTTTACATCCTGCCAGCACAGCAGGAATACCCAACATTAATAAAGTTGAAAATAAAGGCGCTGTTCCCCCGGGAAT
>JAKQKY010000384.1 GCA_029560415.1 Bacteroidota bacterium
TTCATCAATGTCTTTTAATTTATTGACAAGGCTGGTGAAATCAATATCAAGTTCTTTACCAAAATCAAATTCAAGATTGGCCTGCCAGTTGTTTAACTGGGCATACCGTATCTTTATTTGATATGTTTTTCCTTTTTCAACCGCGTAAGCAATTCTTGAAGGGAGTGTACGCCAGTTGTTGTACCGTGCAAGCGAGGAGTCGTTTATAAATAATTCAAAGTAACCGGTGGCGCCGCACTTAAAAACGATCTCTTCTGTTTCAGGAGCCGTAAACGCTGTTTCGTAAAGAGCAGAGAATTCTACCAGTTTAACGCCCGATGCAAATTCATGATCACCTGCTGTAGTCATTTTGATTGGATTAGCAATTTGATCGGTGGTAACGGGATCGCCTGTACGCCCCCGGTTGTTCCAATAGGTTGCTTTGAATCCTCTTTTACCTGCAGCGGTAGCTTTTGAAAAATAACTTTGGGTTACTTTGTTTTCCACCAGGTCACATGCCTTGTCATATACAACGTTGTTGGCTGCTAATTTTGATTTGATACCATTCAGGATAGAAATGGTTCTTACCGGGGTGCCGTTATAATTTCCCCAGAGCATTGGTTCATTATCTGCGTTGGGGCCCACCACGGCGATTTTTTTTGTTGATTTTTTTAAGGGAAGAACATTGCTGTTATTCTGCAATAATGTCATCGATTCCAGTGACATATCCAATGCCAGTTTTCTATGTTCCTCATTGTTGACAATTGACATAGGTATATTTGCCCAGGGCACGATCGCATTCTCATCAAAATCACCCAGGTCAAAACGGCCGGTTAATACTTTTAATAAATGACTATCTACTTCTTTTTCCTTTATCAAACCCCTGGCTACGGCTTCTGGTAATTTTTCATAGGCATAACCCTGCCATACACATTCCACATCGGTACCGGCTAACACTCCTTTTGCAGAAGCATGCACTGCATCGGACGAAGTTTTATGACTGGTAAAAAAATCAGTGATGGCACCACAATCAGAAACCACCACATATTTAAAACCCCAGTCTTCCCGAAGGATGGTTTGCAATAAACGGGTGCTACCACAACAGGGCTCATCATCCAGCCGTTGATAAGCACACATCACCTGCCGAACATCGGCATCCTGCACCAATGATTTAAAAGCAGGCAAATAAGTTTCCCAAAGATCTCTTGGGTCTATATTGTTCAGGTTTAAAGTATGCCTGCTCCATTCGGGCCCAGAGTGTACTGCATAGTGTTTGGCGCAGGCAAGCAGTTTACGATACTTTGCATTGGCTGGT
>JAKQKY010000455.1 GCA_029560415.1 Bacteroidota bacterium
ATGTTAATGAATTTTAACGATACAATCATTTTAAGAGCTGTTGGGCATGAAAAAAGGGCCGAAGCCCTTTATAAAATAAGTAATATGTTCATTTAATTTAACCCCGCAAGATCTTCGGCTAGCAACGATTTATGGCTGTAGTCATTGATCTCCTGGTAAAGTGTATCCCGCTCAATGGGTTTACGCTTCACTTGTTTGATAAGGGTTACCAGCTCGGCGGTAGACATAGTTGGCGTTTGTTCCTCGCTGCCTGCCATTGAGTAGATTTTTGTAGAATCATCGATGGTACCATCGATATCATTAACTCCGAAAGCAAGAGATAGTTGCGCATTCTGCCTTCCTAACATGGGCCAATAAGCTTTTAAATGAGGGAAGTTATCCAGGTAGATCCGGGCAATGGCATACATGCGCATATCTTCTGTAATGGTAGATTCAGGAACATGACTCATGTCGTTGTTGCTGTTCCTGAACTTCAGGGGTATGAAAGTATTAAACCCTTTCGTTTTATCCTGCAATGTACGTAGCCTGCTCATGTGATCTACACGGTGTTCAAATTTTTCGATGTGACCATACAGCATTGTTGCATTGCTGTGCATTCCCATGTTATGGGCTATTTCATGAATCTGCAGCCAACCGTCACCGTTAACCTTATCCGCTGCGATCTGCTCCCTGATCTCGGGATGGAATATTTCTGCCCCGCCACCTGGTAATGATTGTAACCCGGCATCTTTTAATACTTTCATTCCTTCTTCCGAACTCAGCTTCGCTTTACGAAACATATAATCTAGTTCAACGGCCGTAAAAGCCTTTACATGCAAACCGGGCCTGTGTGCATGGATCTTCTGGATCAGCTCAACAAAATAGGCCAGGTTCATTTTTGGATGAACACCACCCACAATGTGCACTTCTGTTACCGGTTTGCCATCATAGCCTTTAACAATGTCGAGCATCTGGTCGATACTCAGTTCCCAACCTTCTTCTTTATGTGCATACAAACGGGAATAGGAACAAAACTTACAACTGAATACACAAACATTCGTGGGCTCAATATGAAAGTTTCGGTTGAAGTAGGTTTTATCACCATGCATCCTTTCCCTCGTAAAGTTGGCTAAGGCACCTACAAATGCCAGGCTGCCTCTTTCAAACAAAGCAAGACATTCTTCATCTGTAATGCGCTTTTGATCCATTACTTTTTGTGCAATGGTTTGTAATTCCATATCGGGCGTAGTCTGTATCAGAATTTCGATAGTTTCACTCATCACTTTTTTTTTGCAAATTTACGATGATAACAGCTTGATTAAAGGAATTTTTTATACGTTAACAGTATTAAAAGAAGGTGGATTCTTACATAGAATTGAATCAATACCTGGTCATTAATATCGGTTGGTAAAACTAACGGTCAGTGGCAGCGTCGTTTCAGAATAAATGTATATCTTCCAATCACAAAACATGCTGTTACCGGCGCATACCACTAATGATATTACCAAGCATTATTTCCTGTATGCACCTGTTCGAAAAAATCTGATTTCAATTAAACAAAACCTATTGCAAAATGAGTATCAAGTTTCGGTTGATCCTAATGAATTTCTTACAGTTCTTTGTTTGGGGTTCCTGGTTGATTTCCATCGGTGGTTATTTGGGTGGAACCCTTCATTTTACAGGTGCCCAGATCGGGGCTGTTTTCTCCACACTAGGTATAGCATCGCTGTTCATGCCTGCATTAATGGGCATTGTTGCCGATAAATGGTTGAATGCAGAAAGAGTCCTGGGTATTTGCCACATCATCGGGGCGGGTATGCTTATATGGGCTTCCACCATCACTGATCCCAGCATGTTCTTTTGGGTAATGTTGCTCAATTCTATGTTTTACATGCCAACCATTGCCTTAAACAATACCGTTTCATATATCGTATTAGAACAAAAAGGATTTGATATCGTGAAAGATTTTCCCCCGATCAGGGTTTGGGGTACCATTGGCTTCATTGCTGCCATGTGGATCGTTGACCTGTTTGGCTGGACCTCCAATGCCAATCAGTTATTGTTCAGCGCAGGAGCGGCCCTGGTACTTGGTTTATATTCATTTGCCATGCCCCCATGCCCGCCTGTTAAGTCTCAAAAAGAAAAATCTTTCCTCACTTCTTTAGGCCTGGATGCTTTTGTATTATTCAAGCAAAGAAAGATGTTCATCTTCTTCCTTTTTGCCATGTTCCTGGGCGCTGCACTGCAAATTACCAATGCATTTGGAGGATCTTTCCTTGAAAGTTTTAAATCAACTCACCCGGATAGTTTTGGAGTAAAACATCCCAATGTGTTGCTTTCCATTTCCCAGATTTCAGAAACGCTTTTCATCCTCACCATACCTTTTTTCCTGAATAAATTCGGCATTAAAAAAGTAATGCTCATCAGCATCCTGGCCTGGGTATTCCGCTTTGGTTTATTTGCCATCGGCGATCCCGGCAGTGGTTTATCATTGCTGGTATTATCCATGATCATTTATGGTATGGCTTTCGACTTTTTTAATATTTCGGGTTCTTTGTTTGTAGAAAAAGAATCACCTGCCAGCATCCGGGCCAGCGCCCAGGGCTTGTTCATGTTCATGACCAATGGCATTGGTGCCATGTGTGGCGGATACGGAGCAGGGCTGGTAGTAGATCATTTCACGTTGAATGGTATCACCGACTGGCAGAGTACCTGGTTTGCATTCGCAGGTTATGCATTGGTGCTTGCCATTATTTTTCCGATCGTATTCAGGTACCGTCACGATCCCGAAGGCATTCATTCTTACAGGCATTAATTATAATGACCATCATAAAAAAACGCTCCAGCAATTGGAGCGTTTTCTATTATTATATTACTGGCTTATTTAAGCGCTTCGATCTTTTTTACAAAATTTGCTTTTGGCTGAGCACCTACCAGTTTATCAACAACCTCTCCATTCTTTACGAATAAGATAGCTGGTATGCTGGTAATGCCGTAGTTCATGGAAACCTGGGGATTATGGTCCACATTTACTTTCCCGATCTTAACTTTTCCATCATACTCTTTAGACAGTTCTTCAATAACTGGTCCGATGGCCCTGCAAGGTCCGCACCATTCTGCCCAAAAATCAATTACCGATAGTTTATCAGAATCTAATACTTCCGTTTTAAAGTTCGCATCTGTGAATTCTAGTGCCATAGTTTATTTTTTAAAAATTTTAATAAGTTTGATTCGCTCATGAATAGTCTGCAAATTTATAGCCATTCCCTGAAATTGGCAGTTTTGACATATCCACAATTCATATGAAATTGTTAATTGGCCGCAAAAAGGCAGTTTCACGTCAATCAGACTGTTAAAACACTCACATCGATGTTTTTGTTGTTGTTCAGGAAAAAAGCCATCTCGTCATTCATGGTAAATCCTTTTTCCATGGTGCGCATGGTGATCTTATGCTGTTGTAAAGTATCGGTAATATTGAATTTGATGGCAGTTCTGCCGGGATGTGCCTGTATATTCCTGTCGATGAATGTTACAAAATCTTCATCTATAAACTGTGGAGATACATCGATCACAACTTCTTTGGTGAGAGATGACTTCACGGTTTCGAGCAGGTGCAGTTTGGCGATCTTAAACTCATATTGATCACTGTTATAGCGTTGCTTAAATGCACCTTCTATCATCAGGATCATGCCCTTATCCATATAATTGGAGTACTTCACATAATCTTCACTCCACAACATGAATTCTGTTTTTCCACTGAAATCTTCCAGGTGTAACACACCGAAATTTTTCCCGGTTTTTGTAAGCCGGTGCTGCGCATCTATCACCAGCCCGGCAAGCCTGAATTGCTTGGAAGTGGGAATGATGCCAACCGCATTTTTCACATCGTTGAATTCTGATAACGGCGTGATATTGTAATATCGTAATTCAAATTTAAAATTGTCGAGTGGGTGTCCGCTGATATACATGCCCGTTACATCCTTCTCAAAATCCAATTGTTCCACCAACGCCCAGGGTGGGCAAGGGGCGATCTTGGGTGCTACGATCTCGGGCATCTGCAGGTCACCAAACAATGTATTGCTGGCATTGGCAGATTGTGACTGGAAGATGGCGCCGAATTTTATGATCTTTTCCAACGCGGCACTGTCGCCAGGTGGTTGAAAGAAATATTGTGCACGATGTACATCTTTGAAACAATCAAACGCACCACCATGCACCAAACTCTCCAGTGATTTTTTATTTACTGATCGAAGGTTTACTCTTTTTACAAGATCAAAAATATCTTTGAAATGTCCATGCTTGTTTTTCTCTTCGATGATATTGTCGATCGCTGCTTCACCCACGCCTTTTAAACCACTGAAGCCAAAACGGATCTCACCTTTTTTATTTACAGCAAATCCATTTTGCGATTCATTGATATCGGGGCCCAGTACCGTTAATCCCATGCGCTTGCATTCTTCCATGAAGAAAGTGATCTTATCGATGCTACCTGCATGATTCAGCACTGCCGCCATGTATTCGCTTGGATAATGTGCTTTTAAATAAGCTGTTTGGTAAGCTACAAAAGCATAACAGGTAGAATGCGATTTATTAAATGCGTATTGTGCAAAGGCTTCCCAATCCTTCCATATTTTCTCCAGTTTATCTTTCGCGTGTCCCTTACCGGTAGCACCTTCAATAAACTGTACTTTCATTTTATTCAATACCGTGATCTGCTTTTTACCCATGGCCTTTCGCAGTACATCTGCATCGCCTTTGCTGAACCCGGCAAGCTTTTGAGACAACAACATCACCTGTTCCTGGTACACTGTAATACCATAGGTTTCTTCCAGGTATTCCTGCATGTCGGCCAGGTCGTATGAAACTGTTTCCTTACCATGTTTGCGCAGGATGAATTGTGGAATGTACGACATTGGCCCGGGCCTGTACAATGCATTCATCGCAATGAGATCATCAAATTTATCGGGCTTTAATTCCCGCAGGTATTTTTGCATACCGGCACTTTCAAACTGGAACGTTGCATTCGTATCACCCTGTTGATATAACTGGTAAGTTTTTTCATCATCCAACGGTATCTCATCGATCTCTATCTCTACACCATGATTTTGTTTGATGAGCTGCAAAGCGGTTTTGAGGATGCTCAGCGTTTTGAGCCCAAGAAAGTCCATCTTGATTACGCCGGCTTCTTCAATGGTACCACCTTCGATCTGCGTAAGCCACAATTCAGATTCTTTGGAAGTGGCTACCGGGATCAGGTCTGTAAGATCCTGTGGAGCAATGATGATACCTGCAGCGTGAATTCCTGTATTGCGAACTGAGCCTTCAAGTATCTCGGCTTCATGAAGGATCTTGCTCAGCAAGTCGTTGCCGTTATATATTTCCCGAAGCTTTTTTACATTCTCCAGGTCATCGGCCTGCAATTGTTCTTTTTCTTCGAGAGATTTCTCTCCATCTTTCCCGGCTTCTTTGGCTGTGAAAGGTGCATGCAGCAAGCGTTTCAACACAATGCCCGGACGTTCAGGAACGAGCTTCGACAAAGCCCTGCTTTCTGCAATCGGCAGATCCATCACCCTGGCCACATCGGCGATACTCGATTTGGCGGCCATTGTGCCATACGTGATGATCTGGGCTACCTGGTTCTTTCCATATTTCTGAACAACATAATCAATTACTTTCTGCCTTCCTTCATCATCAAAGTCGGTATCGATATCCGGCATGGATTTACGTTCGGGGTTCAGGAACCTTTCAAACAGCAGGTTGTATTTAATGGGATCGATGTTCGTAATGCCAATGCAATAGGCTACTACACTGCCTGCAGCGGAACCACGGCCTGGTCCTACAAATACGCCGATCTCCCTGCCAGCCCTGATGAAATCACTCACAATTAAAAAGTATCCCGCAAAACCCATCTTTTCAATAACCCCCAATTCAAACTGGATGCGTTCCTCTGTTTCCGGTGTGAGTACCTGGTATCTTTTAGCAGCGCCGGCCCAGGTTATGCTGGCCAGGTATTCGTCCTGCGTTTTAAAATTAGAAGGCACAACGAAGTGGGGGAGGAGGATATCCCGCTTCAGATCCAGCAGGTCTACTTTGCTGATGATCTCATTTGTGTTGTCGATCGCTTCAGGAAGGTCCTCGAAAACCTTGCTCATTTCCTGCGTGGTTTTCAGGAAGAACTGGTCGTTGGGAAAAGCAAAACGTTTGTTCTTGATCATCACATCGTCATCCGTGAACTCACGTAAGGCAGGTGTGGCCTGCTTTTCACCGGTATTTATACATAACAGGATGTCATGCGCATTAAAATCTTTCTGATCTACGTAATGACTGTCATTGCTGGCGATCACTTTCACGTTATATTTCTTCGCAAACTTCAACAACACATTGTTCACCTTCTCCTGTTCGGGTATGCCATGCCGTTGTAATTCTACATAGTAGTCTTCCTGGAAAATGTTCAGCCACCACTTGAATTCATTTTCACCTTCTGCTTCGCCTTTCTTCAGGATGGTTTGAGGTACCAATGCGCCGAGGCAACAGGTAGTGGCGATCAATCCTTCATGATATTTATGAATAAGTTGTTTGTCGATGCGGGGATACTTGGAATACATACCCTCTATATAACCCAGCGAAGTAAGCTTAACAAGATTCTTATAACCAATATCATTTTTGGCCAGCAGGATCTGGTGATGCCTTGGATCTTTTTCTTCTTTGCTGAATGTTTTTCGGGTACGGTCCTGCGTTATGTAGAATTCACATCCTACAATAGGTTTCACTTTAGGCTTTCCGTTTTCATCCAGGTGTTTATAGGCTTCTTTTACAAATTCAAATGCACCAAACATGTTACCATGATCACTGATGGCCAATGCAGGCATTCCATCGGCAATGGCCTTCTTATAGAGGTTCTTTATGGAAGCAGCCCCATCGAGCAGGGAAAACTGCGTATGTACGTGTAAGTGAGAAAATTTCATGTTATCGGATACTGCTGTTTGAATGGAGAATAGAAGCAGAAATAAATACCAGGCATATATCTGTCAAACCCCAACTTGTACCAGCTACAAATATCGTGAATGCAAATTTTATTGAAGGATCCGTTTTTACACAATGCTGATTTTACTCATATCTTAAAAAATTGCAAAGGGTTGCATTTTAGGGTTATAGGAGTTACCTTTGCAGCGCAATATCCAGGAAAACTTATTTTTAATTGTTTGTAGGACAAGACGCATAGACGAGACATAACCAACAGGTAACCAAAGAATTACAGAAGATCGAATACCACAGAATACCGTCGTACATACGTGTAAACCCCCATTTTACGTATGAAACACTGTTTTTTCAACAGCCTCTTTAGCTTCATGTTAGCCGGAATCGGCATGCCGGTTCTTGCCCAATCGTTCAACAATGAACTAAATACCACAGGTAAGCAGACCGTAAATTCGCATATTAAATTTATCGAAGGAATAGAAATAAGCAGGGATCCTAAGGCTACCTATATTGTTCAATCCCAGCCTGACAAACCATTGGTTTTACCAGCGAACTCCGGCAGTACGTCCATTGAGAACAGTCTTTCCATTCAATTCAAATATGCACTTTTGCTTAATCGTGAAGTAGAAAATGTAAGCAACGTAAAGTTGTATCAATTCATTGAAGATTGGTGGGAAACACGGTATCGCTATGGAGGCAATTCAAAGAAAGGGATCGATTGCAGTGCCTTTTCCGGGTTACTATTTAATACCGTTTTTGAAGTAAATATACCACGTACAGCCAGGGACCAATATGATGCCTGCATCAAAGTTGACAGGCCGAATATGGCCGAAGGTGACCTCGTATTCTTTAATACCCGTGGCGGAATCAGTCATGTAGGTGTTTACCTCGGCGATGGTTATTTTGTACACGCAAGCACCGGCAATGGGGTTACCATAAGTAACCTGGAATCAGATGAGTATTATCAAAAAAGATTTTTAACTGCGGGTAGGCCTAACCGTTCTGTACCCGGCGACGTTGCTGCTGAACTCAATTGCGATTCCATCGATTGCCCGTGATTAATTTGAATCCATTCGTTTTAACCTGGATTATTCAATTACTTTTTCAGACCTGATGTAGAAATTCTTATCTACAGAAAACAATTGTTCATCCTGGATGACAGGTGTTTTCAATGTTTTCCATTTGATGCCGGGTTTCAACCAAACACTGGAAGAGCCAACATGAACCTTCACGGGCATATTAAAACCTGCCACCAGGCTTTCCTTTTTCCAGCGATATGATAAACGGTTTTTTATAAACCGGTATTCAAGTAAAGGAATTTTTACTGAGCGCAGATACTGGTCAAATAAAGAGCTGAAATTATGCCCGGATTTTTTGCTGATATATTGCTCGATCTCTTTTGTATCAACGGTCTTATGATAAAATTGATGGTTCAGTCCCCTCAATATCATCCTGAATTTTTCATCATCAGCAATCACCTGCCTGATATAGTGCAGCATATTTCCTCCCTTGTAATACATATCGCCACTCCCTTCATTGTTCACACCATAGCGGCCTATGATGGGAACATCGTTGCTGATATTGGTTCGGGTTCCGGTTACATAATCATTCCCTGCGTCATGCCCGAAATAAAAATCGGTAAATAATGTTTCACTATAATTTGTAAACGATTCATGCACCCACATATCGGCAATATCATTGGTAGTGATGTTATTGGCAAACCATTCATGGCCACTTTCATGTACAATGATGAAATCCCATTTCAAACCCCAGCCGCTGGAGGAAAGATCTCTTCCAAGGTATCCATTCTTAAATTGATTGCCATAAGCAATAGCCCCCTGGTGTTCCATACCTAAATGTGGGGTTTCTATAAGCTTGTACCCATCTTCATAAAAAGGGTAAGGACCAAACCAATATTCAAAAGCTTTCATCATCCTGCCTGCTTCTGTAAATTGTTTTTTCGCTTTGTCGAGGTTATAACCCAGAACCCAGTAATCCATATCCAGTTTTCCTTTTTCACCTGCATATCCTTCACCAAAATGTACATACTTTCCAATATAAGGTACGATGTTATAATTGTTGATCGGGTTCATCACTTTCCAGCAATACATCGTTTTCCCGTCTTTTATTTTCAGGGTCTCCACAAGTCGACCATTGCCGATACCATTCAAACTATCGGGAACGATGATACGAAGCTTGGCACCGCTGTCGGGCTCATCAGACTGGATATCTTTACACGGATACCAAACACTTGCACCCAGGCCCTGGCATGCTACTGTCATCCATGGATTGCCCTCGCGGTCTGACTTCCAAATCCAACCTCCATCCCATGGTGGTTTTACCGCCTGCCTGGGCTTTCCATGAAAATAAATGCTGAGTGAACCGGTATCCCTTTCTACTGATAAAGGCATTTTTACATGAAATGCATTCCCTTCTCTACGGAATGCTACCGGGTTATTTTTAACAAGGATGCTGTCGATCTGCATTGGTTCCTGCAAATCAAGCTGCAGAGAATCCGGGTGCTTCTGAAGCAACGTTATATAATGGATCCTGCAGATTCCGGTAATGGATTTCGAGGTAAAATCAGGTTCAACCGTGATATCATAATGAAGAACATCCCACCAGGCACGTTCAGCTGTATTGGAGCCTCTTAGGCTATCTGCATGGGTGAATTCCTTTACAGGTGATACCTGTGCCGAAACAATGGTAGTTCCCAATGGAAAGCAAAAGGAAATGATCAGGATAAAATGGCTGAGCGAACGTGAAAAGGTCATAGGTATGTTTAAATATTAAATGTAAGTAAATTCAGTTGAAAAATTCAGGCGTAGAGGATAAGTGGCGAAGGAAGAACAGTTCGGGCAAATTTTACTACATTCATGTGGAAATGACCAATACATGATGCGTAAGACCAGTAATCTTTTTTCCTTATTAACCACATCACTTTTCATACTAACGTTATCCTGTAATAGCCATCAGCATCCTGGCAAAAAAATATTCCGTTACAATGAGGCCACAGGTATAGCAAGCCTCGATCCTGCGTTTGCTAAAAACCAGTCTATCATGTGGCCTGTTCACCAGTTGTACAATACCCTGGTGGAGGTTGATGAAAAGATGAACATCAAACCTTCGCTGGCTTCCCACTGGAATTTTTCAGCAGACCGTAAGCAGATATTATTTTTTTTAAGGAATGATGTATTTTTTCATGATGATCCCGCTTTTGCAAATGGTAAGGGAAGGCAATTAAAAGCTTCAGATGTGGCCTACAGTTTCAACCGTATCATCGATCCCAACACCGCGAGCCCCGGCGCATGGATCTTTAACAGCAGGGTAGATAGCCTTCAGCCTTTTGTAGCCATTAATGATTCTGTATTTCAATTAAACCTGGCCAAACCTTTTCAACCAATCCTGGGTATATTGAGCATGCAATATTGTTCTATAGTACCGGCAGAAGCCGTAGAAAAATATGGAAAAGACTTCAGGCGACACCCGGTAGGTACCGGTCCCTTTGCGTTTACAGCCTGGGATGAAGGGCAGGCCCTTATACTGAAAAAAAATAACCGGTATTTTGAGAAAGACAGCAGCGGCTATCCATTACCGTATTTAGACGGCATTCATGTAAGCTTTTACGATAGTAAAGCAACCGAATTCCTGGAGTTCAGGCAGGAGCGACTTGATTTCATCAACGATATTGATGCCTCATTCAAGGATGAAGTACTTACAAAAACTGGCCATCTCAAAAAACAATGGGAGGGTAAACTGATCCTGCAGAAACATCCTTACCTCAACATTGAATACCTGGGTGTATTGGCCGATAGCAGCAATCCAATTGTACAGGCTTCCCCTTTAAAATGGCTGAAGATCAGGCAGGCCATCAGTTATGGTATCGACCGTAAAAAGATGATGCTATACCTGCGCAATTCAATTGGCACGGCTGCCGAAAATGGATTTGTGCCACCCGGGCTTCCATCTTTTGATGCAGCCCTGGTAAAAGGATTTACATACGATCCTGAAAAGGCAAAACGATTGATTTCCGAAGCAGGGTATCATGCTTCAAACCCCATGCCTGTGATCAAATTGCTCACCATTCCCAATTATGCAGCCCTGGGTTCATATATTGTAAATGAACTAAAACAGTTAGGCATAAACGCAGTGGTGGAGACCGTGCAAAAAAGTTTACTACTGGAACAGACTGCCAAATCACAGGCCTTATTTTTCAGGGGGAGCTGGATCGCCGATTATCCGGACGCAGAAAATTATCTCAGTGTATTTTATGGGAAGAATCCCGCACCTCCGAATTATACCCGGTATAAAAACCCGGTATTTGATGAGTTGTATGAACAATCATTGCAGGAACAAAATGATTCACTCCGTTATGTATTATACCGTAAAATGGATAACCTCATCTTACAGGATGTTCCAGTCATCCCGCTTTGGTATGATATGGTTTTACACCTTGTGCATCCTTATGTAAAAGAGTTTTCCTGCAACAGCCTCAATATGCTTGAACTTAGGAGGGTGAAAAAAGATCACTGATCAATACAAAAAAAAGGCTGCAATGTGCAGCCTCTTTCCATTAACTCAAGAAATCGTTAATTATTGTTTGATGATCTTTTGAATAAACTTATCTGTTGATGTAACTACTTCAAGGATATAGCTGCCCCTTGGCAGGTTACCCAGGTCGTGCATTACAACAATGTTATCGCCTTTCTGGATCGTCATTTTACGGGTGATAACCACGCGGCCATCCAATCCAATGATCCTGAAGTTAGCATCTTCTTCTGTTGTAGCTGCAAAAGATACTTTGATGTTTGAAGTAAATGGATTCGGGAACACGCTGATCTTATCAGAGAATGCCGAGCCGTTCAGTTTCACCGCAACAATTTTAGAGAAACTGTATTTACCATCGGTATCAACGATCCTCAGGCGATAATATACGATCGCTGCAGATGTATTGATAGGATCAGTATAGCTGTATTTATGACTGGTAGAAGATGAACCGTTACCAGCAACTTTACCTCTTAATACGAAGTGAATTCCATCTTCGCTTCTTTCTACTTCAAAATGATCGTTGTTGATCTCTGCTTCAGTAGCCCACTCAACCAATCCGTTTTGATTTACAAGCGTAGCTTTGAATGAAGTGAATTTCACAGGTACTGGTCCGGCATCCGCACCAATCACTGCTGTTCCATCATCGGTAAATACATCACCAGCCTGTGAAGAAGAAGTGATCCTGGCGGTGTTGATAACTGTACCCGGAATAACTGCTGCTTTCACTTTAAAGCGCAATGTGTAGGTAGCACCAGCGGCCAATTCACCACCGGCAGCACCAGTTGCTCCTGTACCGATAAAGAACTTCACATAATTACGGTTGTTATTAGGATTCACGCCTTTGAAAGCTGCATCTGCATCCTGGTTATCTGATTTAAAACCAGCCGTTACTCCTGGTGCGTTTACTACTTCCAGTGAGCCTGCTACATAGGTAACATTCGTTGGAAGAGAATCGATAACAAATGTATTGTATGCAGAACCTACACCCGAGTTTACACCCGATAAAGTATAGGTAAGAATTTCATTTGAATTTACAAAGCCATTGCCATCAGCATCCGAAACCGCTTTATCCATGGTTACCAGCGGATCTTTCATCCTGATATAGAAAGAGAACACACTTGGGAAATACTGATCCTGTTCTGTACCAAACTGGATGGTTACAGATGTTGCATTTGGCAATATATTAAATCCTGTTCCCACATTCACCTCATCAATATCAATACCCATCTGGTTGCTGTAGTTAGGATTTTTAGTAGTAACATTCACACCATTTTTGGTGATAGAACCATTCCAGAAATTCGTAACAGGGTTCATTGCATTACTAACCGCAAGGCTGTTGATCTTGATAAAATCACCTGCATTAACACCAGATCCGAAAAGGTTTGCATCACCTTCCCATGCCATAGTAGACATAACGGCTTCGTTAGCCGCCAATGGATTATTGGGAACATTCAAACCACTTAAAGTGATATCCAAAGTTGTTGAAGATCCTGAGTTGAACACCTGCGCATATCCGTCATAGATACGAACACTGTTATAAGGTTGGGTTTGGTTCTCGTAGGCTACTACGATCGACCATCCACCGTATTGACCACCACCGCTCACACTACCGGTAGTTACCGGGATGTCGGCAATGGTATAGGTTCCACCACCATTGCTGTTCACAAATGAAGTGATATCAACAAATGACTGGTAAACCCTTGAACCAGATGCACCAGCTACAATGTCGATGGTATTTACGTTACCGGCAGCTGCCAGTGCATTCAGGTAAGCTCCGGTAGTTCCCTTGCGGATCTTTACTTTGCGCAGGGTATCTGGCGCACCGGTGATGGTAGCAGTATTGATACGGCCACCCCAATATAAACGGGCAAATTTGATCGTGTTGGTACCGGCTGGTAACACCAGGTCGGCTGTGGAAGAATTGGCGGTAGTGGCTACACCATCCACATCAATGAACTGCATGTTCGACTGATCGTTACCAAAATTACTGTTTCCCAAACCAACGCCATTGGCGGCATTGCTGGTTTCATTCATCTTGGTAAGATTGACCGTGTTGTTTTCAATGATGTGCAGAATGGTATTACCAAACATCGTACTGCCACCTTTAATGTTTTCGGAATAAGCCAAAGTATATGGCCTTAATTGTGCTGAAGCGGCTGTATGTAACATGCCGAGCAAAAGTGTCGCGTAAGCAACTTTTGAAGTAAATTTCGTAAGCATTTTCTTGAGTTTAGAAGTTAAAAAAAGCTCACAGGAAGTAGGAGGTATACGATTTTTTGTAGAGGATATTAAAAGCAGGTCGTGGTCAGGAAAAATACGGAATTAGGGTAGGAATTTCAGGGGAAGAGGAGGACTAGTTTGTGATTCAGATATGTAAAAGTAGAAAAATAAATTAAACATCCAAATATTTGCAGGAATTATTTTAATCAAAAATTTTACCGCGATTTGTATTTTATGCCAACAAAATAACAGAAACGTAATTTATAAAAAACTGGTTTACAGTCATTTAAAGCGAACTTTTGATTATTATTTTTTTGATCTAAACTGCTTGAATTTTAACATTATTTGGCCATTAAATTCTTAAAAAAAAATTAAAACGAATTACTTTTTGATCTTTCCGGCAAACTCCTTGTTAAACTTTTCCACTTTTGGCCTCACCACAAACTGGCAATAAGGAGCATGTCCATTTAGCTGGAAATAGTTTTGATGATAATGTTCGGCGGGGTAAAACTTTGTAAATGGCTCGAGGGTAGTTACAATGGGTTTATGGAAATAGCCTGATTGATTCAATTGATCCATATATTGTTCAGAAATCGCTTTTTCGGTTTCATTACGATAAAAGATAACGCTTCTGTATTGCGTTCCAATATCATTTCCCTGCCTGTTTAAAGTAGTGGGATCGTGTGTTTTCCAAAACACTTCGAGCAATTCTTCAAATGAAAGTTCTGCAGGGTTGTAGGTAATCTCCAGGCATTCGGCATGCCCGGTAAAGCCTGTACACACTGAAGCATAATCCGGATTCTCCGTTTTACCTCCACTATACCCACTGGTTACCGAGTGAACTCCTTTCAACTGCTGAAAAACAGCTTCTGTACACCAAAAACAACCGTTGCCTACATAAACCGTTTCTAACACGGGTTCTTTCATTCTTTCGTTCATGTCCATATTATAATATTATATTTTTAATACTACCTTGTTAAACTAATAACCCATAATCGTTCCTGATGTTTAAAAACCTCATCTTTTCGGTGATTTTTTCCTTTTTTTTATTTGTCTTTGATTCCTGTACACATAATCGCTCAACTGCAATGCCAAATTTAAAAACACATGCAATCAGGTTAAAACCGGGAGATGATCTGAAAAAATCTATCCAGTCTTATATTAATGAACGTAAATGTAAGGCTGCATGGATTAGTACAGCTGTCGGCAGCCTGACAAATTATCACATTCGCTTTGCTAATCAACCGGCAGGCAGTAAAGACAGCGGCCATTTTGAAATCGTATCATTGGTTGGAACTTTATCTGTAAACGGTTCTCATATTCACATCAGTATCAGTGACAGTACTGGTAAAACTATTGGTGGACATCTATTGGATGGATGTATTGTTTATACAACAGCGGAGATCGTCATATTGAGTGATGAAAACCTGGTATTTAAACGCGAAAAAGATGGCTCCACACCCTGGGAAGAATTGCAGATCGAAGCAGCCCCCGCAAAGAAAGATTGATGTCAATCGATATCAAACAGTAACTGCATCGCTGCAAACAATAACCAGTTAACTTTGCCGGGGATAAACGACCGAGCGGATACATGAAATTTTTTCCAGAATCAACATTACATCAACTAGAGTTTGATAAGATAAAAGAAATGCTGGCAGCCCATTGCCGGAATGATTATGCCCGTGTAAAAGCACTGAACCTTCGGATTCACACCAAAAAAGAATTCATTGAAAGGGAACTAAGCCAATCTAACGAGTATAAAATTATCCTTCAAAGCGGGCAGTATTTCCCCAACGATTTCCCAAATAATATTTCCCGTGAATTAAAACTCTTATCCATACAGGGTGCATCACTAAGTGGCGACCAGTTTTTACTGATCCGCCGCCTTGCCGAAAATGCCGGCAATATTTTCCGTTGGTTCGATGCCGAACGCAGGATAGCTAACCCGGCTCTTTCCAAAGTGATAGAACAGCTGTATTATGAAAAGCAGGTTCGTGAAAGCATTGATGAAATACTTGATGAAACCGGCCATGTGAAAGACAATGCCAGTGAGGAACTCGCTTCTATCAGGATGAACCTGTTTCGAAAAAGAAATGAGCTTCGTAAGGTGTTCGACCGCATCGTGGGCAAGCTGAATAAACAGGGTTACCTGGCCGATATCGAAGAAAGTTTCATGAATGGCAGAAGGGTGCTGGCGGTTTTTGCGGAACAAAAAAGGCAGATAAAAGGTATCCTTCACGCAGAAAGCGACAGCCGCAGAACCAGCTTTATAGAACCGGAAGAAACCACCGAACTCAATAACCAGGTTTTCTCACTCGAATATGAGGAAACCAAGGAAGTGTACCGGATCCTTCGCATGCTTACCCAGCAGATCAGCGTGTACGCATCATTGTTACAATCGTATTATGTGATATCGGGTGAATATGATTTTATCAGGGCCAAGGCCCGGTTTGCAGAAGAATATGGGGGAGGATATCCCTTATTGCAGGATAAAGCCCTCGTTAAACTGATCGATGCACGGCATCCATTGCTGTTGCTGTATAACCAGAAAATGAACAAACCCACCATCCCGGTAAATCTCACCCTCGATAGTGAAAACAGGATACTCGTGATAAGCGGCCCAAATGCAGGTGGAAAAACGGTTACCCTTAAAACCGTAGGCCTGTTACAGGTGATGATGCAAAGTGGGTTACTCGTACCCGTTAGTGCCGATAGCGAGATGGGTATTTTTAAGCAGATGATGATTCACATCGGGGATACGCAAAGCATCGAATTTGAATTAAGTACCTATTCTTCACACCTGAAGAATATGAAACACTTTATAGAAAATGCCAACGGCAAAACGCTTTTTTTTATTGATGAACTCGGAAGCGGAAGTGACCCAAACCTGGGTGGCGCCTTTGCCGAAGTGATCATGGAAGAACTGGCACATAAACATTCCATGGGAATAGTAACAACCCACTACCTCAACCTGAAGATCATGGCCAATAAGGTGCCGGGAATTATCAACGGTGCCATGCAGTTTGATGAAAAGAACCTGTTACCCATGTATAAATTGCAGGTAGGCAAACCCGGAAGCAGCTATACCTTTTCTATTGCTGAAAGGATCGGGCTGGATAAGAAACTCATCGACAGGGCCCGTAAACTGGTAGATGAGGACCAGTTTCAATTGGATAAACTCCTTAACAGTACTGAACAGGACTTACAGAAACTTGACCGTGAAAAGAACCAGTTAAAGCAATTGCTGAAAGAGAATGAGGTGCTTAAAAGAGAAATGGAAGAGCTGATCAAAAAGGAAAAGCATCACCAGGAAACCGAAAAGCTGAAGCTGCAGAATAAGATCGCCGAAGACAAGATACAATACCTGAAAGATATGGAACGCCGGCTCAAGGCCATGGTGATCGAATGGCGCAGGACCGAAGACAAAGACAAAGTGGTTAAACTGATTCATGCCCTGCTCTTTAACCAGAAGGAAAAAATGGTAAATGAAAAACAACAGAAGAAACTCAATGAAAAATTTGTTGAGATCGGTGGCGATATCAGGATAGGGGATAAGGTAAAAATGAAACAGAACCGGCAGGTTGGTGTGGTTAAAGAAATAAGGGGCAAAAAAGCCATTTTACAGGTAGGCGTTATTCCTATTACCGTTGATTTGAAAGACCTCATCGTTGTGGAAGATAAGCCTGGAACTTCATAAACTTCCTGAACATGAGCTATTGTCTCCCAGCTTTTTAGATCATCTATCCCTTTTTGAATTTCAATGAATTGCACTGGGGACGGCCTTTCCATTGAACAATCAAAATTATTTTCGGTTTTTTTTGGTAGAACGCATCAAGGACTGTTATTTTGCACCCGGAGAGATGGCAGAGCGGTCTAATGCGGCGGTCTTGAAAACCGTTGACTGTTACAGGTCCGGGGGTTCGAATCCCTCTCTCTCCGCCAGGCTTCAAAAATTACCATGAACCCGGTATCAAACTGATACCGGGTTTTTATTTCCTCCATACTGTATTGTTTTGTCCTCCTTACATGTGATTAAAAGATTATTTGGCTTTTATTACATATTTTTAATAGCATCATATTTAGCTTGGAAAATAATCTATGATGCATACACTTGCATGACTCCATTTATTCGACAAATCATTTTAAAGTGGCTCCCTGGATCAGCATCAGAACTATGTTTTAAAGGCCTGGTATTAATTTTGTGCTTTTCGGTGAATCCCATACAGGCACAGGATCTTAAACTTATGTTTTCGATGGGGCATACAGATCATCTTTCTTATGCGTTATATTCTCCCGATGGAAAAAAAATCATTACCTCATCAAATGACAAAACTGCAAAGATCTGGGATGTGAGCAGTGGCTTTTTATTAGCCGATCTGAAAGGGAGTGGCAATTATTTATATACAGAAGAGTTCAGTAAAGATGGGCATTACCTGCTTGCAGCAAGTTTCGACAGCACTGCCAAAATCTGGGATATCCGTTCAGGCGAATTAATTCACACATTGCAAGGTCATACCAATAGTGTATGGGGCGCAAAGTATAGTGACGATGGAAAAAAAATTGTTACCTGCTCCAAAGATTCCACCGCAATAGTCTGGGATGCGTCAAATGGAAAGATGCTAAAAATTTTCACGGGTCACCAGGGATTTATTCAAAGCGCTGCTTTCAGCCCAGACGGCCTCAAACTGGCTACGGCTTCATATGATGGCACCGCTACGATTTGGAATGTAACAAACGGAAAACCCCTGTACACCTTTCGTCATGCTGATGCTGTGTATGCCATTCATTTCAGTAATGACGGCAAACATGCATTAACAGCCTCCAAAGACAGCACAGCAAAACTTTGGGATGTTGAAACCGGCCAAATGATCTTTGATTTAAAAGGCCATCATAACCAGGTTTGGGTAGCAGAATACAGCCACGACAATAAAACCATTGTAACCTCATCTTTCGATGGCGAATTAAAATTATGGAATGCCGAAAGCGGAATGTTGATTCATGAACTGATAGGGCACCGCGGAAGTATCTGGCATGCTAAATTTAGTGCAGACGATAAACAACTGGTATCCGCATCAGATGACCGAACCATTAAAATCTGGGATGTAGTATCTGGCATAAAACGCCAGGATATAAAAGCACATGACAATAAAATACGAACAGTTTATTTCAGCCCCGATGGAAAAAAGATACTTAGTTGTTCAGACGATAAAACTGCCAAAATCTGGGATGTGGAAACAGGTGAACTGTTCATGAACCTCAAAGGAAATGCCGGTGGAATGTGGTCTGTTAATCTTAGTACCGATACCAAAAAAATGGTAACGGCTTCTTCAGACAACATCATTAAAATCTGGGATATTTCTACTGGCAGAATCATTAGCCAGCTGAAAGGACACACAGATACCGTTAACCAGGTTATGTTTAGCAGTGACGCTAAGAAAATACTATCAGTTTCGGCAGATAAAACGGTCCGCATCTGGGATGCTGAAAATGGTCATGCTTTAGCAGAACTCAAAAAACATTCCGGCAATGTTACTCATGCAGCTTTTAACCATGCCGGCGATAAATGCATCACGGCATCCAACGACAACAGCATAAAGATATGGGATACAGAACATGCGATATTGTTACAAGATTGCATCGGCCACACGGCCGGATTTTGGACGATATTATTTAGTGCAGATGGAAGCAAATTTGCATCGGCATCAAAAGATGGAACCGTTAAAGTTTGGGAAGTTTCATCTGGCCGGTTACTTAAAACCATCAGGGTATACAACGATAGTATTTC
The DNA here is from genome assembly GCA_029560415.1 of Bacteroidota bacterium. Lineage (GTDB taxonomy): Bacteria > Bacteroidota > Bacteroidia > Chitinophagales > Chitinophagaceae > Ferruginibacter. The sequence continues at coordinate 19,511 of JAKQKY010000455.1, forward strand.
AAAGGAACCGACAAGAATCAATATAGCCTTCAGTCCGGATAATGAACATATTGTTACCACCGGAAATCTAAATGACGCACATGTTTGGGAATTAAATATTAATGAGTCCATTTTTACCTTATCAGGTCATACAGCTATGTTAACAACTGCGAAATATAGCCCGGATGGAAAAAGGATCGTCACTGCTTCTTTAGACAAAACAGTGAGGATATGGGATGCTGCTAAAGGAACATTGATACAAACCTTATACGGACATAGCTTTCACGTGAAGTCGGCATTGTTTTCAGAAGACGGCACGAGGATCATCAGCACTTCAAGGGACAATTCTGCAAAAATATGGGATGCTATCACGGGTAAACTGCTACATACATTTGCGAGCACAACTGCAAATGCATGGTGGAGCGGAGAAGTAGATTATGCGGGTTTCTGCAATGACGGCGCTATGTTTCTTACAGCTTCCGGGCGAAATTCAGTGAGTATCTGGAATGTAAACAACGAAAATTTAATTTATACAATTCTGCCTACAGGCGGACCAGATTTTATAATATTAGATAAAGAAGGCCGCTTTGATGGTTCTTCAAAAGCAAGAAAATTTTTATATTTCACCTGTGGTACGGAAGTGATATCATTCGAACAGGTTAAATCAAAATTGTGGGTGGAAGATCTTGCAAAGCGTTTAATGTACAACGATAGTATCAGCAGTTCAAGATTAGCAGACCTGGATATTTGTTCATCGTTACCGCAGGTGGAAATTATCGACCAGGGCAGCAATTATTTGCGTTATAAGATCACACCAGGTAAGGCTGGATTAGGAGAAACCATTCTATCGGTCAATGGCATCATAACCCGGAAATTTCCACCATCCGCATTAAAAAAAACGGGCAGGGAATACTTTTTAACAGTTAAAATGAGTGATTTAAACATGTTTCTCATTCCAGGGAATGACAATGATATCATGCTTAGATCGATGGTAGCTACCAATGATATTTCATCGAGGGGGATCATTGTAAAAAAGAAATCTGTAAACAAAGCCCTTGCGGCACCGGATTTGTATGCTATTATGATTGGGGTGAGTAATTATAAAGGCAATGAACTCGATCTTCAGTTTGCTGATAAAGATGCAAACGACCTAAGTTTGCTAATAAAAAAGTCAGCGGAAAAACTATTCGACAGTCAGCACGTTTTCGTATACAACCTTACAACTGCGGATAAGCATTATCGTTATCCGGAAAAAGCAGCTATTAAAAAAACTTTTGAAGATATCAGCCGCAAGAGCAAACCCAATGATATATTATTCATTTTTTTTGCTGGCCATGGAGTTGTTAAAACACAGGTTCCCAATAAAAACAAACAGGATTTTTACTTCTTAACTGCCGAAGCTTCCAAAGATGCCATAAAGGGAAATATGAAAGACATCGGCATTGGAACCGAGGAATTGATTGGCTGGCTGAACCCCTCAGTAATGAAAGCACAAAAAAGGGTGCTGGTGTTTGATGCCTGCAATAGTGGGCAGGCCATTAAAGATATGGTAGGCAAACAAAATGCATTCAGTATTCGTGGCGAACATGCTGCTGAGATTGATAAATTAAATGAACAATCCGGGTTATTTATCCTTGCCGCTTCAGCCAGTATGCAAAGTGCTTATGAAATGCCGGTGCTGGGGCATGGCTTATTAACGTATGCTTTGCTGGAAGCCGTTAAAAGGAATCCATCTATACTTGACCAGGGAAAGTTTCTTAATGTTGGCCATTGGTTTGAGGAAAGCAAAAATGCTGCGTTTGAACTGTCTAAGAAAAATGGAACAAGGCAGGAACCCCAGCTATCGAGCCTGAACAATTTTAATATCGGTATTGTTGATACTGACGTAACTGCTTTAATTGACTTTCCATATTACGTTCCTGCATTTAGCGGGAGCATTTTTGTAAATACCCGGATAAATATACCCGACGATGACCTCGAATTAAGTAACTACATCAATAGCCAACTGGCATCTTATGCATCACGGGGATCTATTGCAAATTTCAACATTGGAAGGGGAAGTGATGTTGTTCAGGATACGTGGACATTAACAGGTGGATACCATTTATTAAATGATAGTATTTCTGTTGATGTCAATGTCAAACAATCCAAAAAGATCTTGTATAGCTTTGTAGTAAAAGGAAAAAGAGACAGGTTAAAAGAATTGGCCGCAGAAATTGTACACAATGCTACTGCATTGATAGTTGAGAATAAACATTGATAAATACAAAATAATAGTTATATTTATTTTATTAAATGATTGCGCTCCCATGTAAAGTACTTACATCCGGTCATTTCCTCCAATACTTATCAAATGCTTAGGTAGTCTCCAAAGACATATGAATTTGTTTTACCCAAATTGGAAATTTGAAAATGAAGAAACCAGGAATTCATTTACTGACTTTACTATTCCTATTGCTCGCATTTGAAACCAATGCACAAACCGATATAAGGGTTGATGCAGTGTATACCTATGGAAAAATCCCATCTCCATTGGCAGTTTATCAATTAGAAACCCGGGCTAAATTAACCAATACGGGAGCCAATACTGCATCTAATGTAGCTGTTTACCTCAATGTCTCCGGCGCTAATGTATACAAAGATACCGTGTATGTAACCCTGGTTGCCGGGAGCAGCCAAACCATCAGTTTTGAAACCTTTTCTCCCTGGAACCATGGCACCAATAATTATTCGGTAACTGTTCCAAACGATAATAATAATGCAAATAACAGTGCCGTATACACGCAGGTAGTTACATCAGATGTGATCAGTTATGCCGATGCATCCCCACCAGGCAGCAGCCTGGGATTTAACGGGATATTGTTAAGTAGTTTTCGCTTACCTGCCAGGGCCATTGTGAAAAAAATCAGGGCGTTTATAAGTACTGATATCAATAATATAAATAACGTAGTTACAGCTGTAGTCACCGACGGTTATTCGATCAAGGGAAGTTCGTTGGCACATACCATACTTCCTGCCGAATTAGGAACCTACGTTAGTTTTGATATTGTGAATCCGCCAGACATGGAGTATTCTTTTTATGCAGGCTTATCGATCGGCACCCCGGTGGCGAATGATTATTTTCCATTGGGGTTGCAGACAGAAGGACTACCAACCCGATCCGGTGCTTTTTACTTCAGCAATTATGATGGAACCGGAATAACAGAATACCCAGATGCCGGCAGGTATATGATAGAAGTAGAAACAGGAATCAGCAACATCAATACCGAGTTTCCACCCCCTTCATCTCCAACAAGATCGATTGCAAAATGGGATTTTACCGGCATCAATTCCCCTGTTTCAATGAATGCAACTTATACTGATACCATTCTATCGGCTGTGCCGGTACTTAGCAGGGGGCCAGGAGCTCCGGCCAGTACAGGTAATAACGGATTTTATTCGGCTGCATTTGCAAACAATGGTTTCAGCGTTTCCAACACCGATTACTTTCAATGTTCGGTAACTCCAAAAACCGGTGATACGTTAGATTTGGATTATCTGTACCTGGGACTGGCAAACAACACAACCCTTTCCAGTAATATAAGAGTGGCATATAGTACCGATGGCATCAATTATGCCTTTATAGAAAACCTTTCCTACTATCAATTTCCAGGCAATTCTGCTTATAATTTTACCCTGAAAGATCTTCCGGCATTTCAAAACATTTTGGGGGGAAATACTATTCGATTCCGTTTTTATTTTACCAAGGAAGACCCCTCTGGCAATTGTGGGTTTACTGTATTTAATACGTTTTATACCGGGCTCGAATTCGTTGGCAAAACATCAATATCCAACAGGATTTATACCAATGCCCTTGTTCCAACCGGTGCACCGTACGTGTTACCCGATTGCAATACCCCTTTGTCCGGATCGATCGGTTTTACCTCTACTGGTAATTATGGTACAGGCAACCAGTACATCGTGCAACTTGGACGAATTTTTCAACCAAATCAAAATGTGTTCTTTTTCAGAAGTGTGGTTAATGTCGGGAGTATCAACAGTACAGCAAATGCGGGTACAATTAATTTCAGCATTCCAGCAGGAAGCACGACAGATTATTATGCGTTAAGAATAGTAAGTACAAATCCCCCCCGAACGGGAAGCTATTCGCTGGGCTTCCCCATCAATGGCCCATATTGCAAAACTGATTCAACGGATCAATTCAGATCAAAGGCTACTGGTAATTGGACAAACCTGAACATTTGGGAATCTTCAAACAATGGAATTCAGTGGATACCTGCAACACTTCTTCCAAATGAATATGCAAATAAGGTAACTATTAGTAATAATGATACCGTGCAAATAACAACCGACATACTAACACAACATACTTTAATAAAAGGCACACTGCAATTGCTGAATGGTAACGGAAATAATGGAACATTGGCAGTTCTTGATTTATTTCCTGGACCATTTTTTTCGCCCGGACTAATAATCGATACAACCGGGGTATTCCAGGTTATATCGAGCGTAGCAACACTTAATAACTGTATTTTTATTGAAAACAGGATGAGAGTTGCCGGGAAAATTCTGATAGGAGATGGCCTAACACCTATAGCTGGTGGATTTGAAGGATTTGCCACTGCGGATGGTTGGGTGATCTGGTTTGACGGTTCAGTATTTGAATGGAATAGCCCGGCGGGTATTGCACCCAAAACCGATACTACCTATTTTGTAAATTATGATAGTGACAATCAACCCTATGTTAAATCACCAACTTTCAGGTTAACTAGTATACCTCCGGGTAATTTTGGTGGAACCAATAATACTGTTATCAATGGATTGCTGGAAGTAAATACACCGGTAACCTGGGAAGGATCGGGAACCAAAACATTTAAAGATGGTATATTGGGTACATCTACTGTAAGCCAGGCTCCGGGATGTGGAGAATTCAAAACCACCTCAGCTTTTTCAGTCATCCCTCCATCAGATACATCTGTGGCTACTTTCAGAGGGGTCATCAATGGAAAAGTAAACATCAATTTAAACAATGCCGGTTATACATTGATTCAAGGCGCCACCATACCGGATACAGCGGATGTGCACATTGCTGGTCCAACAAGGTCTACAAATAAAATTGAAGTGTTAACCGGAGGCCGATTGACATTGGATGCAGGTTCTGTTTTGGATATCCAGGATGCAGACCTGGTGAATAATGGCACCTTAAACGGCCCGGGCATTGTACAGTTTTCCGGTGCTGCACGATCTAAGTTAACATCGCCGGGAATAATAACAGCACCCATCCTGATGATCTCTAAAGAACTTTTTTTGGGAAGTCACAGTAATACAGCTTCCATCAACCTTACAGATCATAGCCACTTAATGCTCGATAGTTTTAATCTTTCTATGAAATCTTCAACCTTACTGGCCGACAGTGTCAATTTCATCGTGACCAATGATACGGGCAGGCTTATACGAACTGTGGGTACATCGGCAACGGCCTTTCCAATTGGAATTGATACAGCTTCCTATACACCGGTAACGGTTACGAATACAGGCTTACCTGATGATCTTAAAGTGAGGGTAGGGCAAGGTGTCAGAACCTATACCAATTTTGTGAATGGATATGTGGATCGAACCTGGTTCATAGATTCAACAACCGGAGGTAGCAGATCTTCGTTAAAAATTCAATGGAATGAGGCTGATGAACAAACCTTTTTTGACAGATCGGGTTGCTATATTGGTCAAAATTATGAATGCCAACCACCTCCAAATTGTAATGATAGTTATTTTGATGTTGTTGCCAGAACCCCTGCGCAGGGAACAAATCCTTACTCGCAAACCAGGGATAATATTACCGGACCAACAGCTTTTGTCGTAAAATCCATTGCAGATACATCATACTTTACAGGAAATGGTAACTGGAATGATCCCAATAACTGGACGATTGGTATTGTTCCTTCAAATATTATAGAGGATGGGAAAGTAATCATCATTAATCACCTTGAACCAGGGGAATGTTTTATCAATAACAATATCATCGTTAAACCGAAAGGTCGGTTGATCATTCTTCCCAATAAGAAATTCCGGGTGTTAGGTCCATGAAACGTTATGACAGGGAAATTTCAAACTCAAATTTGACATAAAGAAATAAATACATATAAAATAATATTGCCAATAATTTTTTACAAACAGTTTAAAAATCCGTATTTCTACGGTGTTTTTTCCAACACGAACCCCTTACATTTGTAACAGGATATCAATAATAAGAAAATTATTTGGCCTCCCGGGTTATTATAAGAGCTTGTGTTGATATCCTGTTTTTTTCTTCATACACCGACTTCCCTCCATTTTTATTTTATTGAAAACATCAGCTTTTTAATAGCTGCATATCATCTCATTTTTTCATTAACATATTTTTAATAACCCCGGATTAAATTTTTCTGACAGCCACCGGTCTTAGATGTATACTTTAAACATTTAAAAATTAAGATCATGAAAAATTTATTACAATCTATCCAGCAGTTCTTCAGTGTAGAATCAGGCTTCAGCATTTTACCAAGCAATATCTGATCCCAACCCTTTGAAAAATAAACCGGTTCATCCACATTGAATATAACGTTCAGCATTAAACGCCGAACGTTTTTTTATTGTACTAACCGGAACGTTACTGGCAACCACTCAATTCATGCAGAAAATTGGCTACCTTAATGCCATGTTCCAGGAAAAAAACTTCATCATTACAGGATTTGATAACAGGCCCATGGGAGCCGATCTTTATACAAATGGGAAGCCAGGCAAACACCCGGTGATCATCTATGCCCATGGATTTAATGGATTCAAAGACTGGGGTAGATTCGACCTGGCCGCTAAAGAACTGACCCGGGCTGGATTTGCTGTGATCTCCTTTAATTTTTCTCACAATGGCACCAGCATAAATGAACCAATGGAATTCACTGACCTGGAAGCCTTTGGCCAAAATAATTATTCAATTGAATTATTTGATCTGAAAGCAGTTTGCGATTGGGTATGTAATCCCGCAAACCCTTATCATCAACTTCTGAAAACAGAAGAAATATATCTTGTCGCACATAGCATGGGAGGAGGTATTTCCCTTCTCTTCACCGCAGAAGATCCGCGTATACGCAAACTCGTTACCTGGGCCGCCATCAGTGAATGTAAAACACCCTGGACCAACTGGAGCCCGGAACAAATTAATCAATGGAAGACTTCCGGAGTGGCCTACTATACCAACAGCAGAACCGGCCAGCAACTACCGATGTACTACCAGCTTTATGAAGATTACCGGTTGAATGAAGAAAGACTGAATATTGAAAGCGCCATAAAAAAGATAACCGTTCCCGTTATGCTGATCCACGGAAGCCTGGATACGTCGGTACCCGTAGAAAAAGCCCATGACCTTAAAAAATGGCAACCTGCCGCAACATTATTTATATTGGAAACCGACCATGTTTTTGGCAGAAAACATCCATGGCCAGAAACAGAACTGCCTATCGCAATGAACCAGGTGCTCGCAGAAACCATACGATTCCTGGAAGCCTGAAAATTTTCTGACACTTTTTGAGAAAATTACAACAACCTAATTCCGCAATTCCGTCTTCACCGTATTGCTGGATGCTGAAGGTAACGCATCCGGCAATGAATAAGCCGTATTCTGAATAACCGTTCCTGCAGTGGTACCCGCCTTGAGTTTAACCCGGTAGGTTACGAAGGCTGTAGTTGCAGTTGGTAAAGTACTATTAGGTGGTAACTGTACATCGGTAAACATCCAGCTTAATTTTTTCCCATCGGTCACCTTCAATTCATATGGATGACTGGCAGCGATCACCTGGAAACTGAGTGAATCAGTATTGATATCAAGGGTATCCCTGATCTCGAGGTCGTAAATGGTATTGGCCGTGGTATTGCGGTAGCGGATGGTGTAATTCAGGTATCCACCAGCGGCTATATATGACCGTTGGTAAAACTTTCCATGATTCTCTGTTTTTTCGTAAGCTGTATTGGCTCCGGTAACCACCTGGAAAACACTGTCGAGGTTATCGATTGGCACCAGGTCGCCGGTAACCGGTATCAAAACAGCCAGTTGTTTCAACGTATCATTTACCTGCAATGCAGGGGTATTACCGGCTTTCAGGTTAAGAGTAATCGTTCTGAATTCAAATGGTTTCAGGTTCGTAAAATTCCATTTTAAAGAATCAGCAGAAACAGCGCTCACAGCCGGATTCGATGAAAGGGCCGACATGCGGTTGTCTTTTTTAAACACCACCGTACCAGCAGCAAGGGTATCGGTTCCCTGGTTAAAATAGGTTATCTGGTATTTTACGATAGAATCAAGCCTCACTTCATTAACCTGTGATACAACGATGGCCAGGTCACGCCTGGAAGGGATCGGCTTCAGTGCAAAATCAATGGTATCAGTACGGAAATAAACCTTAAAAGTATCGGGTACCGATGCTGGCGAAGCGGTGTAATAAGGACTGGGGGAGAGGCAGCTGATAACGTATTTTCCCGTGTCAAGCGCTTGCTTATACCATCCCGATTTGGACAGCGTCTGTTGAAGAAAACCGGTCTTCTGCGATCGTATCACTGCATTGTTCACAAGGGTTTCATTGGCATCAAGTGTGTCGTTGCTGTTCTTGTCGTAATACACTCTGCCCGTAACATAGTCATCGCCGGAAAATTTCAGGAACAGGATATCCCCGGTACTCCCGGTAACGGGTAAACCAATATTGTAACTTTCTGAACTGCCAACCATATAATAACTACTACCCGTAGACGATAATAAAGATGCTCCTTGCCATTCATTGCTGCCTCCTCCAATACTTTGTTGTGCTTTGATGATTCCCATGGAATCGATGGCGAAAAGCCAGATATTAAAATCAAAAAAACTTCCATAGGGATTGCTTCTTTTCACATCGCCATCCTCGCTTCGGCTGATGCAGGAGTACAGGATATCTCCGCCTGGCAATAATTTCATTTCAGGCCCGGTAACAAACCCATTGATCACATTTCCCAGCCATTCAGATACCTGTTCATCTTTAGAACCACCGAGTGATTTCTGCCAGATGAGCACCGTATCCCTTTTTGTTTTAGCAAACCATAAATCTTTGAAATTATCATCTGGTGAATCATGTGCACCACTGATGTCACCTCCATTGCCTTTTATTTTTGCCAGCATAACATCAATCGAATCATTGATGATCACCAGGTCGATCGGTGTTTCATTCGCAATGCTTCCATAACACTTTTGGGTTATGATGTTTCCCACAGTACTTAGCCTGGTTTTTAATATATCGAAATTATTTGCGAAACCAGCACTGGCATGATAGCCAGGCATATCCAAAGATGCCGTTTGTACAAGCGTCACTACATTTCCATTCGGGGTGACCCTGATCTTACGGATATAATCATTGCCTACACCACCAATACATTGCTGCCAGTTTATATTTCCATTGGCATCTGTTTTAACAACCCATGCATCACTTTTTCCACCTTTAAAACCACTTACATCGCCATTACTGGATGCAGTATTTGCAGAAAATAAAAGTGATCCACCGGTAAGTTCTATCAATGAAGTGCCATAGTCTTCTTCGAAATCATTTTCCGATCCTCCAAAACAACGTTGCCAGATCAGCCCGCCAAACTGGTTAAGTTTTACCAACCAGATATCTGAGTTGCCATGGTTACCGATCACATCAAAATTATTGGACGCTGTTTCAGCACTAAACAGCAGGTTACCATCACTGGTTGTTATGATATTTAAAGCCCTGTCCTTGGCCGAACCTCCCATTGGCTTTTGCCAGGTCATGGTACCGTTATTGTCGATTTGAAAAACCCAAACATCCAACAAACCACGTGAACCGGTCACATCCCCATTACCGGATTCTGAATTACTGATGATCGTGATTGAACCAGTCAGGTTATTATAAGTGTATCCAACCGCAACTTCATCAGAACTGCCCCCACACGAACGTTGCCAGAGAACCGCCCCGGAAGGAGAGAGCTTTGCTACCCAGATATCCGTTCCTCCATGATAACCCAACACATTACCATCGGCCGACCGCACAGAGCCAATAATAATAAAATTACCATCAAGTGTCTTCTCTATGAATTGCCCGTAATCGTTACCCGATCCACCAAGGTATTTTTTCAGGTTAATGGTTGGAGATTGCGCATAACCCGCCAATGAGAAAAAAAACAATATAAAAGAGAGTAGATTTCTTTGCATGATGCAGCTTTATTTGGTAACCCAGGATAATATTGGAAATATAACAATTTATTTAATAAGTAAACCCCAGTTTGGAGTATTTTCTTTAATAAAACGCTGCCTGTAGTTTGGTAATTCATCCAGGCAAATCCCGTTTATAAAACCCGCTGACCACTTAGAAATAACATTAATAAAAATCCCCGGTTAAAGCCGGGGATAATTGTAAAATGGAATAAATGAGGTTGTCTATTTGCCAAAACCTGGAACTCCATGCCCTCCAAATAAAATAGAAAACAAAGCAGTGGCTGCCATTAAAATCCGGTTTCCTTTTAATTTTTTATCAAGTTTAGATTTTAGCTGGTTGATTTCCATTCGATTGGCTTTAAGCTCTCCTTCCATTCTTGTCATCCTGTCAAGTATCTCCTGCATCTGTTCACCTTTTTTGGCACAGCATTCTTTCACCCAGATCACATCTCCGTCTTCATCAAGTGAAAGCACTCCATTGGTCTTGTTTTCGATGGGATCGTGCTTGGATGTCAGATCGGTAAACCGAAGTCCGCTGGTAGATGCATCAGGCGTGTAATCATTAACTGCTTTGTTGATTCCATTGCTTGATATTTCCAACCTCGTTACCAAATGCATACATTCATCGTCATTATGAACGGTGTTACCCATATATATTTTCCCTTCTTCAGAAGAATTAAAATAAAGATTTTGGTTTTGCATGTTGATTTCTCTTGACTTATCAAATGCGCCACCGCCTTTGTTGCAATAATCACCGAGCATTACATTATTACTTTCCATCGTTAAACCCTGGCTTGCAGTGACTGATCCCGGACCAATGATTGGCAGATCAAGCCAAACGCCCAATCCACTCAGGTAATGAAATGGATTTCCGGTAGATGCCAGTGACTTTAGGTCACCATTGGTACTGGCAAATACTATTTTTTCCATACCGCCGGTACCTGGCAAAGTTGTGATCCGGGCTTCCCCATTAACTTCAAGATCTTTATTCGGTGTTTGTGTTCGAATTCCAAACCTGCCTGTTTTAGTGATAATGCCTACATCGGCATTATTGGTTTTGATCTTCACATCATCATTGCTGAGGGTTCCGAAAATATTATTCCCGTTCGAAATATTGTTTCCCGTAACCTTCCAGAATTCAGATCCTTCAACAGGACATAAAACTGCTTTCCTGGTTTCACCAGCAGGTACAAGCGGATGGTAAGGGAATTTATAACCTGTTTGACAAACTTTATAAGTAACTGCTTTATCACTCTTAGCCATTTCAGTAATGATCTCTCCTTTGTACAAAATTAACAGCGACTGATTGGCCATGGTATTACTGGCTTTTGAAGTGGTTTCGACGGTTTTGGTAGCACCATTATTAAAATATAGTGCAGTATCCTGTACAGTAAATGTTGTTCCATAATTTCCCAATGTTGTAAAAGTGCCGCCGTTTGCATTACCTGGGGTTGGATTGTTGTAATTGAGGATCTTTACCCAGCCGTTGGTAGAATTATTATAGGGTGCTTTGATGACAAAGCCGGGGTAACTGGCTAATGCCCAGCCATAGTCCCTCGCAACTTTATCAATTTGATTTGGCCCCGTGATATTTCCCATAAAAGTTCCCAAATGACCAGCAGGATACAAACATGACATGCCATAAGTACCACTGACCAGGTCTGCAGAACCAGTGCCCCAGATCGATCCAACATTTACCACGCCTCCGCTTATAGAAGTTATGATACCATACCCTAACGGTACCGCATAGTTGGGCCCTAGTGGTTGTGATGGATTATTAAATAAAACCAGGTGACCTGCCTGGTAATAATCTATATTGGCCGGAGTGAAACTTGTAGTATGTGTAGGAGATATGGTTACACTATATTGACTGCCATTAAGCTGTTCCATAAAATTTACAAACACATCTTTACCTTCTAGTTTATATGTTTCAACCAGGTCGTTACTTCGCTCTGCCTGTTGTTCCCGCATGGTTAAATTATTATAGTAAAGATAATTGCCGATACTAGTTGTGATAGCCCTGTTCTGGTTGAATCCAAAACTCCAGGTACCTGCTGTA
>JAKQKY010000456.1 GCA_029560415.1 Bacteroidota bacterium
ATATATGGGAATACATAGGATTTCACGGTCACAAAATCGATCATCCGGTCAGATTCTTTGATGCCGATTTTCACGGTATTGCTATCCGATACCCCGGCAAACCTTACGAAAAGATTCTGTGCATACACGGTATCGTCAACCATACTGATGTTTTCACCGGTAACCTGTATCACTGGCATGGCATGATAGTGTTGGCTGTCTTTGCTGGTAAAACTAATGTCGGCCATCAATGCAGCATCAGACGCTGTATAATGATATTTTTCGTTGGAAGGATTCTTCACCACGCGGTTCAGTTTCAAGGTGCCATTGCTATAAAAAGCCGTTCCACCTTCTTTAAGTTCAATGATCTTGAATTGCGTGCTGTCAGCAGGTTTATCTTCACTTAAGGCATACGTAATATAGGTATAGATATCCCTGCTAAAATATGATTTGGTATCGGGGTTGCTGCTCATGTTGTTGTCCTTCATCATGTACACATCCGGACTAACTGTAAATGTTTCTGAAACAATTTTGCTAACGGGATCTTTTTTCTGAAACCTGAGCGCATAAAATTTACGGCCTTTCTCCAATCCCGATGAATCTCGCTGGTAGGTTACTTCATAGGATCCCATACGGGTAGGGAGGTCGCGGATTAGGGTTAGATTCTCCCTTGGATCATCCATCTGCTTGGTCATCGGGTCTTTACTCGATGGCAGGTTAATCCCATTCACCAGGCTGCTGCTGATCACTTCTTTGTTGCTCGACGATATGAGCATCCCGATCAGCATCAATGCAAATCCTGCGTGGGCAATGGAAGAGCCGGCGTGTTTCATCCTGCCTTTCAACCCGCTCCAGATATACCAGGCATTGGCGATAAATGAATAGATCACTGCAAATAAGGCGATATAGATCGCACCCAAAAATCCTGCGCCATGTTTAAAAAAGGTCAATGGATATACCACGGCAATAAGTGCGGTGATCACAGCCGATAGAAGGGTAGGCAGGGCCAGTTTGCGCAAAAGGTCGCTAGTGGTTGTTTGTTTATATTTCAGGTATTGGGCTACGGCGGTGAACATGCCGATGAGGATGGCCACCAACACGGCAACTTTGTTATAAGAGAATTCAACATCTTCCGGCGCTGCGATCCTTGTACCAAATATTTTATTGTAAACCGGTACCGATGTTTTGGCAATGATGAAAATAGCCGCCAGGAAAAATACCAGTGACCCGATGAACATCCAGAATTCCCTGGAGCTCGTTTGCTCTTCTTTATGGATAGCAGGTATTCTTTTATAATGTCTGAAGAAGAGAAACAGCATTGGTAACGTAAACGCACACACGAAACTGATGATCATAATATTGATCGCCTTACCTGCTTCTGTGAAGGAGTGAACCGATGTATCGCCGAGTATACCCGTACGCGTTAGGAATGTAGAATATAATACAAATCCGAATGTGAGGATCGAGAAAAGATAACTGGCCCTAAGTGAATGACCTGTTGCCTTGTAAATAACCATGGTGTGTAACCCGGCGATGAGGATCAGCCATGGAACAAGGGACGCATTCTCTACGGGATCCCATGCCCAGTAGCCACCGAAACTTAAAGATTCATAAGCCCATTTGCCACCCATCATGATGCCTACTCCAAGTGCACAGGCACTGAAGAGCGCCCACGGTAAAACTGGTTTAACCCAGTCGCCATAGCGTTTGGTTTGTATGCCTGCATACGCGTAAGCAAACGGAACTATAGTTGATGCAAAACCCAGGAACAATACCGGCGGATGGATCACCATCCAGTAATTGCGTAAAAGGATATTAAGACCCATACCATCTTTGATAAAATTCAGGTAATCGGGATTATTGAAAATAGGAGCTGCAATTTCATTGCGGGTAAGGGTAAACAGGCTGTTTCCGATGCGTACGTCAAAAACATAGATACCCAGGATCATCATGAACAGGAAAAACTGGGCCAGGCTAACAATGGTCATCACAGGTGCCTGCCATTCTTTTGAACGGAACATGAGTGCAATGCCAAGTACACTGTGCCAAATGGCCCATAACAGGAAGCTTCCTTCCTGGCCTTCCCAGATACATGCCAGCAGGTAACGGGGTTCGAGCTCTTTGGATGCATGCTTATAAGCATACATGTATTCGTAATAGTGATTGGAACAAATGAAGAAAACAATACTGAAGATGATGAACACGCCGGCTACATGTACAAAAAAGGCGCCACGGGCCAATTTGAGCCAATTGTTTTTTTGCAGAACATCAACCTGCCTCGATGCATTGAAAAAAGAGATCGTTGCAATTAGTGAAGCAATAAAGGAAAGGATTACAAAGAAATGACCGATTTGTCCGGGTAACAGGTGTTCGCCTTCAAATTTCATTATGTGGATTTAATAAATGCTGTATTAATTAGCAGAGGTTTGCTCTGTCATGCTTTTTTCAAGTTGTTTTTTGTCGTCTTTGTATTTACTAGGACATTTTAAAAGGATGTCACTGCATTCGAAATGATCCTGTTGCATCTTGCCTTTCATAACAATACGTTCACTTTTTTCGAGGTCGGTGGGTTTATTGTTCCGGTATACAACCTTGGTCTTGCCACCCAGGCTGTCAACAGCATAAAAAGAAAGATAATTCGGGTTGTTAATGGGGTCGTATTCAATGGCTTCTGTCTTATCCAGTTTGGCGATAAGGTGCACAAACTTGCCTTGTTTTTGTTTAGCAGAACTTACCGTATCGTAGGTAGAAAAATCAACAGAATAGATCAACAATCCACCGATCAGAACGGCGATCCCTATAAGAATGATAATATGTGTTTTTTTCATATGCTTAGATTTTGGCAAAGTTAACTCAAAACAAATTCAGAATAGACATATTGCCAGCTTTTTAATGATTCAAACCAATGCTTAGTTCTACTATATTTGCAGATATTTTTTAGAATATTATGGCTGATATTTCAAATTTCGATCCAAACTCGGTTGGTAATCCCAACAACAATATATTTGGCCTTCCTTTCGAGGAAGCTGATGCCAGGCTGGTGATACTCCCCATTCCATGGGAAGTGACCGTGAGCTACAATGCAGGCACCGCCCGGGCTCCAGACCATATTTTTACTGCTAGCCTGCAGGTAGACCTTTTTGATCCGGAAATTAAAGATGCCTGGAAAGAAGGATTTTACATGCGAAGCCCGGATAAAAAGATATTGATGAAAAGCGATTACCTGCGTAAAGAGGCAGAGTTGTACATCAATTATATTTCCCAGGGTGAGATCGTAGACCAGAATAAATTCATGTGTAAAACGCTCAAGGAAATTAACCAGGGTAGCCTGTTCCTGAACGATTGGGTGTTTCAGCAAACCAAGGAGTTGCTCGACCAGGGCAAGCTCGTAGGCTTGTTGGGTGGAGATCATAGTACGCCTTTTGGATTTTTCAAAGCTATAGCGGCGAAGTTTGGCGATTTTGGAATTTTACAGATCGATGCCCATTGCGATCTCCGGAATGCATATGAAGGATTTAATTATTCGCATGCATCGATCATGTATAATGCAATTGAACAAATTCCTGAATTGAAAAAACTCGTACAGGTTGGAATCCGTGATTATTGTGAAGAGGAACTCGATTATAAAAACAGCAAGGAAGACAGGATCGTAACCTATTTTGATAAGGACATCAAAGAGCGCCAGTTTGAAGGCGATACCTGGAAGCAGATTGTAGATGAGATCATTGATCACCTGCCGCCAAATGTTTTCATCAGTTTTGATATCGATGGGTTGGATCCTAAATTATGTCCGCATACGGGAACGCCGGTACAGGGCGGGTTCCAGACAGACCAGGTATTTTATCTCTTTAAAAAATTACACCAGAGTGGCCGTCGCATCCTGGGTTTCGATTTGAATGAAGTAGGCGTGAGCCACGATGAGTGGGATGAAAATGTGGGTGCGAGGGTATTGTACAAACTTTGCAACCTGTTAATCGCCAGTAACCCGGCTTCCTGATGAATGAATTTCAACTTGTATTGCCGAATGAAAAACTGAAGACATACCGTTATGTCACATTGTTTGTGATCATCATCAATGTACTGGTATCCGGATTTCTTTTCTATCATACAACGGTACCGCGTACCAGCACTTTGAGTTTACTCGCACTGGTGCTTGGCAGCTTTGCTTTACTCACCATGATCGTTCGTTTTTATAAGAATATTTTCAAAACATTTCGGGTAGAGATCCTTTTCATCATCCTGGCCCTGATCTGGGTAATCCTGGGTGAATACCTGCTTGGCGCATGCGTATTGCTGTTTGCCATCCTGGGATTCTATACCAATAAGAAATTCATTGTTGTTTTTTCTGAAGCGCATATTTCCTATCCTGCCTTCCCTCCAAAAATATATGCATGGAATGACGTAACACAGGTGATCTTAAAAGACCATGTGCTTACGATTGACCTTAAGAATAACAAACTGATACAGGTGGTGATAGCGCCCGAATCGGCGAGTACGGTGGATGAGGGGAAGTTTAATTTGTTTTGTCAAAAGCAGATGACCAAACTGTAATACAGGTTAGTTTATTTAAAATCGCAGGTTACTTGCCTAGACTTTTTAAAATTGGTCTACAAAAAGCCCCCTTACATTATAATTGTTATTTTTGCGGCCAGATGCAAACATTGATACAATCGCCATTCCTTTTGTATTCCGACGGCAACGGGAATATTTTTGAAGATACCAGCCTGTACACTACCGGCAGAAGTGGCTGGGATGCTTTGCCCATCCCGGTAGACGAGTGGATCGATTTACCCGAAGGTGGCCAATTATACGAATTGCCTGGCAGGAGAGGCATTGGCATTGATGTACAAACCGGCGACATGCGTTTGTGCGAAAAGGGCTGGGCCGTGGCAGCTTTTATACCACCTGCACATACCGGATTATACATGGCTGCTTATGAAACCCTGCCCGATGCACCCACCTTACCTTTATTTTGTTATACGGCCGCGGGCTGGCAGGATGGAAAGATCTATGTTCCGGCTGTGCGGATCGAAAAAGATATACGCCAGGAAGCTACCGGTTACGATGACCAGCAGATCGACAAAGGAACCAATCGACTCCTGGAAGCATACCCTCATAACCGTCTCGTAAAGCACCTCATGGAAAATTGCTGCATGACTTATACTTGTCCGGCCGCAAGGAACCTGGCCCTCGGAAGATGGGAATGCCCCATACCGGTATCGCCAGCATGTAATGCCAACTGCATTGGTTGCATCAGCTTTCAACCGCTGGAAGAAGAAATTTTCAGTACGCAGGACAGGCTAACGTTTAAGCCTACCCCGGAAGAGATCGTGGAGTTTACGGTGCCACACCTTGAATCGGCGCCTTTTCCCATTGTGAGTTACGGGCAGGGCTGTGAAGGTGAGCCATTGCTGATGTGGGAAACTATACGTGATTCCATCATTGAAATGCGCAAGCATACCACGAAGGGAAGCATCAATATCAATACCAACGGCAGCAAGCCCGACGCAGTGAAAGTATTGTGTGAAGCGGGTTTGAACAGCATGCGGGTGAGCCTAAACTCAGCCCGGGAAGATATTTATACGGCTTACTACAAGCCAAATAATTATGTGTTCAACGACCTCATTGAAAGTTTGAAAGTTGCCCGTAGCTACGGTGTGTGGACGAGCCTCAACTATTTCGTGTTTCCCGGTATGACCGACAGCATTGAAGAATATGAAGCCTTACGGAAACTCATACGCGAAACAGATTTATGTATGATCCAATGGCGCAATTTCAATATCGATCCTGATTGGTATCTCGAAAAGATCGACGTGGCTGAAACAGGCGAGTGCATGGGCGTGAAGCAATTGATGGAATTGATACGTGAAGAATTTCCTGATCTGAAGTTTGGATATTTCAATCCATCTATGGAAAGGATCAGGGGAGACTTTGAGGCGGATTATGCCCACTGAGAATGTAAAATGTAAAATATTGAATGTAGAATGTAAAAGGGAAAGGGCTGTATCGTAAAGACAGCCCTTTTGGTTAGAAATAAGAAAGTTAAATGTAGAATGTAAAATATTGAATGTAAAATGTAAAAAGGAAAAGGGCTGTATCGTTTAGACAGCCCTTTCACTATTTATTAAACCCTTCGCAATTATTAATTATTAATTTCTTAATTCTTAATTACTAAAGCGTTTCCTTCAGCCAACCATAAAACTGCCGTTGCCAAACCAAAGCATTTTGTGCACTGAGCACCCAATGGTTTTCATCGGGCAGGTAAACCAATTTACTCTTGATGCCTCTTAATTGAGCGGCCTGGAATGCCTGCAGGCCTTGTTCGATGGGTACACGGTAATCTTTGCCGCCCTGGTAAATAAGAATGGGCCTGTTCCATTTATCTACGAAATTGATGGGGTTAAATTTGGAAAGGGATTTTTGAACGGTAAGATTATTCTTTTGCCAATAGGCCCCACCGAAATCCCAGTTCACGAACCAGAGTTCTTCCGTGGTGCCATACATGCTCTTCAGGTCAAATACGCCATCGTGTGCTATGAATGTTTTAAAGCGGTTGTTATGGTTGCCGGCAAGGTAAAATGCTGAATAGCCGCCATAACTGGCACCAATGCAGCCCAGCCTCGATCTGTCTACAAATTTTTCTTTACTAACGTTGTCGATTGCACTAAGATAATCCTGCATAACCTGACCACCCCAATCCTTGCTGATCTGCTCATTCCATTTGGTGCCATGACCTGGCATTCCACGCCGGTTGGGCGCTACAACAATGTAACCATTGGCAGCCATCAATTGAAAATTCCAGCGGAAGGAATAGAACTGTGTGAGTGGAGATTGCGGCCCTCCCTGGCAATAGAGCAGGGTAGGATATTTTTTGGATGCATCAAAATTGGGTGGATAGATCACCCAAACCAACATGTCTTTTCCATCAGTTGTTTTTACCATCCTTCTTTCTGTCCTGCTCATGCTCAACGATGCATAGGTTTCATCATTCACATGAGTGAGCTGTTTCATGCTGCCTGTAGCAATATCTACTGAATACAATTCTGCGGCATGGTTCATATCGGTGCGACTTACAATAAGCTGGTTGCCAGATTGACCAATGATACCCGTGACATCAAAATCGCCACTGGTTACCTGGCGGATAACAGGAAGCATCTTTGTAAGACCAGGATACTTCACTTCAAACAATTGTAACGTACCATTTATGGGAGCGAAAAAGAAAATGCTGCGGTCATCATCCGACCAACGGAACCCTTCTACATGAATATCATCGCGGTGCTGAGTGAGATTCATTTTAGTAACTCCGTTCCATACAATGATATCCTGTTTGTCGGCTTCATAACCATCCCGTTTCATGCTCATCCAGGCAAGCTGGTTTTGTTTGTTGAAAGATGGATTCACATCATAGCCCATCATGCCTTCCGTGAGATTTGTTGTTTTACCGGTTTCTACCTGGTAGGCATAGAGGTCGGTGTTGGTGCTGATCGCATAGGCGGTACCGTATTTTTTCTTTGTAACATACACAACCTGTTTGCCATCATGGCTCCATACATAATCTTCATCGCCTCCGAAAGGCTTGGTAGGAGCATCGTAGGCTTCACCTTCCATCAGGTCTTTTTTACTGGCAGGATTGTTGACCTCTGTTAAAAAAACATGATCAAATTTTCCATCTTCCCAGGTATCCCAATGACGATAGGCCAGGTTATCGAATACATACACATTTGATTTCTTTAAATCGGGATACAGGTCGCTACCCATTACGGGTTTTATTTTTACTTCTTCGTTGCTGATTACATATTTGCCGTCGGGCGATATTTTTGAATTGGGTAAAATACTTTCTGCATCGGTTATTTCAGCAATGCTGCCATCGGCGAATGACACGGTATATTTTTTGCTGCTGCTCTTGTTCAACTCCGCATTGGGTGTACTTACATTGTACACCACATATTTACCGTCTTTGGAAATGCCCAGACCGGATACACGGCCAAGCTTCCAAAGCAATTCCGGGGTCATCAGCTTTTGAGATTGACCTAAAAGGGTAGTCAGAAGTAAAAAAGCAATGATCGTATATTTCATGTTGGTATATTTCTAATAAATTAAAAGATAAAAAGGTTTATCTGTGTCATCCGTCTAATCCGTCTATCTATATCCGTTACTGGTTTCTAGTTATGTACTAATAAACAAATTCCTATTCCGTTTTACCACAAGGTGCACGAAGTTTGAAATACAAAGTGCACAAATGATGAATAAACTAAAAATCTAAAGAATATTCAATAATCAATATCCAATTATCAATATCCAGCTTACTTTAACTAGCATCCTGTATCCTGTATCCAGTATCCAGTATCCTGCATCCTGCATCTTGTATCCACCATCCTCTACTTATACTCCCCAAACACCCCCCGCAACGTATCCGCAATTTCCCCAAGTGTGCAATAACATTCAACGGCTTCCAAGACCAGCGGCATCAGGTTTTCATTTGTTTTGGCCGCGGCCGTTAATTTAGTCAAAATGCTGTCAACTTTTTGCTGATCTCTTTTAGTTTTGAGGGCGGCCAGTTTATCAGTCTGCATTTTTTGTATGCTGTCATCGATCTTAAAGCCGGGAATTTTATTTACATCTTCTGAAACAAATTTATTAACACCCACGATGATCTTCGATCCATCTTCAATCTGTTGTTGATATCGATAGGCACTTTTGGCGATCTCATCCTGGATGAAACCTTCTTCAATGGCGTTCACACTTCCGCCCATGGCATCGATGGTTGACATCAGTTGCCAGGCAGCTTCTTCCACTGATGCAGTAAGTGATTCAACAAAATAACTTCCGGCCAACGGATCGGCTGTATCAGCTGCGCCGCTTTCGAAGGCAACGATCTGCTGGGTACGCAGGGCGATCTTGGCAGCTTCTTCTGTAGGTAGGCTAAGCGCTTCATCGTATCCGTTAGTATGCAGTGATTGTGTACCGCCTAATACGGCAGCCAGTGTTTGAATGGTTACACGGCTTACGTTATTCATGGGTTGTTGTGCCGTGAGTGTGCTTCCTCCCGTTTGGGTATGAAAACGTAGCATCATGGCTTTTTCATCGGTAGCACCGAGGTCTTTCATGATCTTTGCCCACATACGCCTGGCTGCCCTGAACTTGGCCACTTCTTCAAACAGGTTATTGTGTGCATTGAAAAAGAAGGAGAGACGTTTGCCAAACACGTTAATATCAAGTCCTTTTTCCAGGGCAGCTTTCACGTATGCCTTGCCGTTACTAAGGGTGAAAGCAATCTCCTGTACAGCCGTGCTGCCGGCCTCACGGATATGATAACCCGAAATGGAAATGGTATTCCATTTGGGTAATTCCTTGCTACACCATTCAAAAATGTCGGTGATAATACGCATCGAAGGTTTGGGAGGATAGATATAGGTTCCCCGGGCAGCGTATTCTTTTAATATATCGTTTTGGATGGTACCGGTGATCTTGTTGAGGTCGGCACCCTGTTTGCGGGCCAATGCAACATAAAATGCCAAAAGGATAAATCCAGTTGCATTGATCGTCATCGATGTAGAAACATTTTCAAGCTTAATACCTTCGAAGAGTTTTTCCATGTCTTCCAGGCTATCGATGGCCACGCCCACTTTGCCTACTTCACCATCTGCGAGGGGATGATCACTGTCGTACCCGATCTGTGTAGGCAGATCAAAAGCTACGCTCAATCCACTCACGCCCTGGTTCAACAGGTAATGATATCGTTTGTTGCTTTCTTCGGCGGTTGAGAATCCTGCGTATTGGCGCATCGTCCATAATTTACCGCGGTACATGGTAGATTGAACGCCCCTGGTAAAAGGAAATTCACCTGGCAATGATTTATCAGTAGAGGTAACATCTGCAGCGGTATATATTTCATTAACCGGGATATCAGAATCAGTCGTAAGTTTATTGGTAGACATATGAACAGGATAAACGATGATAAATTAAATTGAGATCTGCATCAGGCCAAAACCTTTTTTGCTTCAAACTGCAGGGCATCGAGTACAATGGTATTTAATTCGGCGTTACTCGACATACTGTATTCGAGGATGCGTTTACCCAGGTCCATGGCGTTTGCATGAACGGGTAGGGTAGCTGCGAGTTGATTGATGATATAAATATTCTGGTCTTTGAGCCTTGTCACGGCACCCCACACTTCCGGGCTCACATAGATCTGCTGGCTTACATTGTAATCGTATTCACCTTTTATGGTATCCACCAGGGTGGCGTGAAGGCCGGCGGCGCTCATTTGCATGGTTTCTACCCGGCCAATGAGGTTTTTGAGTCCTGCCCTTTCTGCAAATACGGTGAGACGTTCGAGTGCCTGTAGTTTTAATTTAAGGCCTTCATTGTTGATGTCCATTCGTTCCTTTATTTGTTCCTTCATGCGGCGAAATTCGAACAGCAGCAGGCCCATCAGCACAAAATACATCAGCATCACGGTAATTTCTACATATTGAAACTTAAACTCCAATAAAATCATAAGGTAATTTTAGTTACAAAAATAAACAAGAACCTTCAACAAACCTTTGGTTTCGTAAATAGCTGGAAATTAATAGAAATGGGTGAGAACTCCCGAGATGTCAACTCGGGAGATGTCAACCCGAGAGATGTCAACTCAAGAGATGTCAACTCAAGAGATGTCAACTCAGGAGATGTCAACTCAAGAGATGTCAACTCAAACAAATTCCCCCTTTCGCAAATGATGTAAAAAAATACATTTCAAATTCAACGTAAATTTGTAGAAATTAAATGAACATGGAAACAGTGATCAACGCCCCCGTTACCCTTACCGAATCTGCCATACAGGAAATAAAAAGACTCATGGCCGATGATGGATTTGACCAACAGAAATTCCTACGCATCGGTGTAAAAGGTGGTGGTTGCAGCGGAATGACCTATATCCTGGAATTCGATCAAAAGCAGGATAATGATGAAACGTTTGTAATAAATGGCATTCCCTGCATCATCGACAAAGCTCATGGCATCTACCTCGTTGGCATGGAAGTGAATTGGGAAGGAGGATTGAATTCACGTGGATTTACGTTCAACAATCCCAATGCGAGTAAGACTTGCGGCTGTGGGACGAGTTTTGCGGTGTAGGAGGAAGGTTTGAGGCGTTTAAGTCGTTTAAAAGTTTAATAGGTTAAAGGTTTGGTGGTTTGGGTAAGTTTCCTGAACTGTAGATATAAAAAAAGCCCATCATCACTGATGGGCCTTTTTTTATTCTGGTTATTTTTTATGCGTTTGTTTTTACAGCAGTTGTTTTAACCTGGCTTGCAGGTAAAGCATCTGCTGCGCCCAATGGTTTGTCTTTTGCAAAATCAACCAGGATAGGAGCTCCAACGAAAATAGAAGAGTAGGTACCGGTAACCACACCGATCAACATCGCAAAAGCAAATCCACGGGTTACTTCTCCACCAAAGATGAAGAGGATCAGCAATACCAGGAATACGGTCATTGAAGTCATGATCGTACGACTTAAGGTGTCATTGATGGCCCTGTTGATGATATTGGTTTTGGTAGCACCTTTCATATCGCGGCTGTATTCACGGATCCTGTCGAACACGATCACCGTATCATTCATCGAGAAACCGATCACGGTAAGGATGGCCGCAATAAAATGCTGATCAATTTCAAGTGGGAATGGTACTACGTCTTTAAAGAACGAGAACACCGCCAATGTTACCAATACGTCATGCAACAAAGTAAGGATCGTACCTGCAGAATATCTCCAATCGCGGAAACGAATGAAAATGTACAGGAAGATGATGAGGATGGCGAAAATGGTGGCTTTGATGGCACCTCTTTTCAAATCATCCGAAATACTTGGCTGCACAGTTGTAAAACTCTGTATGTTATTCTTTTTAAATTCGGCGAATGTATAGTTGGCCGGCAATACTTTTTTAAGACCATCATACAACTTCACTTCCACAGCGCTATCAGCATTGTCAACACCCTTCATGTACGAAGTAGTGATGTTCAGGTGCTTTCCGTCGCCAATGGTTTTGATTACTGGGAAGTCACCAAAAGAATTCTTCAGATCATCCCGCACATCATCATTCTTCACCGGTGCTTTGAATTCAACCGTATAACTTCTTCCTCCTTTAAATTCAACTCCTTCATGGAAGCCATTGAAAAAGGACGCTACACCTGCAAGTAATACGACAGATGAAATCATGTAAGCGTATTTCCTGTATTCAATGAACTTATAACTCGCATGTTTGAAAATGCGTTTCGACAAGCCAGTGAAATAATTAAAGTGACGGTTCTTTTTAGTCCAAACATCCGTGATCAACCTTGATACCAGGATACCACAGAACAATGATAAAAGAATACCGATGATCTGTGTTGTGGCAAATCCTAATACTGGTCCGAGACCAAAATAAACAAGGATCACAGCTGTTAACAATGACGTTACGTGGGCATCAATTACCGGCGCCAGGGAACGGTGGTAACCGTCGCTGACCGCTTGTTGGTACGACTTACCCTTCGTAAGTTCCTCCTTGATCCTTTCAAATATAATTACGTTGGTATCTACTGCTAAACCGATGGTCAATACCAAACCGGCAATACCGGCTGCCGTTAGCGTAAAGCCCATAGCCGTCAGAACCCCGATAGTAAAGAGGAGGTTTAAGATCAATGCTATATTGGCAACCCATCCGCCGGTGTTGTAATATACCAGCATCAGAATGAAGATCACAGCAAATGAAATGGCAAAAGCCATGGCACCGCCTTTCACAGCTTCTTTACCAAGGGTTGGTCCAACCACCGTTTGTGCAACGAT
This sequence comes from Bacteroidota bacterium, assembly GCA_029560415.1. Classification (GTDB taxonomy): domain Bacteria; phylum Bacteroidota; class Bacteroidia; order Chitinophagales; family Chitinophagaceae; genus Ferruginibacter. The sequence continues at coordinate 12,785 of JAKQKY010000456.1, forward strand.
CTTGGCAGGAGCGTCCAGCTTACCTGATTTCAGGATATTGGCCAGATCCTGTGCTTCTTCTACCGTAAAGTTTCCGGAAATTTCAGAGTTACCTCCTTCAATTGGTCCGTTTACATTCGGTGCACTATATACGATATCATCCAAAGCAATGGCGATCGGGCGATTCACATTTTTAGTTGTAAGCCTGGCCCAGGTTTTACTACCTATGCTCGACATTTGCATTTTAATAGCTGGCTTACCATATTCATCAAAATCCTGGTTAGCTTCTTCTACGCCGTCACCTTCAAGCGGCGCTTTTTCAGAACCAGCCTGGGTTTTAATAGCATATAAAGGAAGGAACCTCATGTTGCCTTTATCAGATTTCTGCTGAATTCCAAAAAGGAATTTCACATTGGCTGGTAAAGCATTTTTCACCACATCGTTGTTGAGGTAACTGTAAAATAAACTTGTATCCTGCAGCGCCACATTTCCTATAGAAGGAGAGAAGAATTGTTTTCCGTTGTTATCAGTTTGTACGTCGATAGGGTTAATAACTTTCAGGAATGGATTGGCATTCTGTTTAAGCAGATTACTGTCTACAACTTTGCTGGTATCTGCAGCGCTTACGCCATTCAGGTAACTTTGAAGGTTGTCATCAGCAAGTTTTAAAGAAGAAGCCAGTTCATCGATGCGGTATACTTCCCAGAACTGCAGGTTTGCAGAAGACTGTAGGAATTTACGAACCCTCTCAGGATCAGTAATACCAGCCAGTTCTACGTTGATAACCCCTTTGTTTTCATCAAGGTTGATGTTTGGCTGAGCAACGCCGAACTTATCGATACGTTTAACAAGAATCTTATAGGTTTGGTTGATGGCGCCTTTTGCAACGTTCTTGATCTTGCTGATAACGAGATTATCTGCATCGCCGATCTTTACTTCTTTGCCGGGACCTGCAAACAATGTAGCCAATTTGCCGGAACCATTCGCCTTGATATATGCATTGCTGAACAAGGTGATATAATCAGATTCACTGTTTGTTTTTTGTGCGGTAGCATCCTTCAGTGCATTCAAGAGGAGTGGATCTTTGGAGTTATTGCTGAGCGATTTCAGCAAACCTTCCAGGCTCACGTCCATGGTTAAACTAATTCCTCCCTGGAGATCAAGTCCCAGGTTAAGTTCATTTTCCTTACATTTCTGATAGGTAGTGCCCACGATAGGGAAGATGCTCTTATCCTTCGTGCTGTCGAGAATGTGCAGGGTCTTTGCTTTTATCAAAGCTTCTTTGTCGTCGGGAGACAGATTCGAAGATTGATTTTTCACAATCCGCTCTGCCTGAGCCCTAACTTTACCTTCGTAACTGCGTATCACCCAGGTGTACGATAATTCCCAAAGTGATATCAGAATTAAAGCAATGGTAAAAAACCAGACTAAACCTTTCAGTTTCATGTTAATGTACTTTTAGTAGCTAAGTAGTTAATTTTTTTTAAGAGTGTGCAAAGATAGGGGAAAAAGCATTTGAAGAT